>CAJVYZ010000156.1 GCA_913009915.1 uncultured Gemmatimonadota bacterium
ACTACGAGTTGGTGCTGCCGGCGGCGGTGACGTCCGTCGAGCTGGTGGCGTCCATCCATCCAAGCACCAACGCCACCGACAACATGAACGTCCTTTACGGGCTGAGTAGCGGCACGGGCCAGGGCGACTTCGCGGCGCAGGCGGTTCGTATTATCCGCGTGGCCACCGGTGACGTGCAGGTCAGCGTGGTCTGGGATGCGCCGACCGACGTCGACCTTAGGGTGACCGACCCCAGCGGCGAACAGGTCTACTTCGGCAACCTGCAATCCCAGAGCGGTGGCTTTCTGGACCTCGATTCCAACCCGGCGTGCAGCATCGACGACATCAACAACGAGAACATCGTGTGGCCCGCCGGTGGGGCGCCATCAGGCATGTACAAGGTGTCCCTCGACTACTGGTCGGACTGCGGTGAAGCCGAAACGAACTGGGTAGTCACCGTGCAGTCTCAGGGACAGGCGCCGCAGATCTTCAGCGGCACGTTCACGGGGCCGTCCGCAGGCGGTGTGGATATCGATTCGCTGGCGTCGTTCGTTCGCTAGAGCCCGCAGTAAGATCTCCTGAAATGAGAGAGGCCCATGCCGATTCGGCGTGGGCCTTTTTCTGTGCCCGGGGGTTTTTCATACGGTCTTGGCCGCCCAACGCCTCACTCAGCGGCGTGAGAAGCTCTTCACAGTATCGAACGGCAGATGATCTCCTTCGTCCTTGCCGTAGTATGCCACCTGAATGACGCCTTCACGATCGATCAGGAAATCAGCCGGCATGGTCGTCATGCTGCCTTTGATGGTGGTTGGGACGTATCCTTTGAACATTCCGCGTAGCAGGGTCGGCATGCGCAAGAACATGCCTTTCAACACCCCACCAACGGAGTGCTCGATGCCGTACTCTCTGTAGCAGGTGTTGTCCGCATCTGCCAGAATGGGGAACGGCGCTTTGTGCCCTTCGGCGTGCCGTATCAGATTATCCAGCGGCGAATCGAATACGGCGACGATGGTAAAATCGTTACCGAACTCGTGGAATCGCCTGACCAGCTCGTTTACTCGCAGATTACAGAAGGGGCAAC
This sequence comes from uncultured Gemmatimonadota bacterium, assembly GCA_913009915.1. Taxonomy (GTDB): domain Bacteria; phylum Gemmatimonadota; class Gemmatimonadetes; order Gemmatimonadales; family GWC2-71-9; genus N074bin45. Next base: position 1,061 of record CAJVYZ010000156.1, read on the forward strand.
TTGCAAAACGGAGGAAAGACAACATGAACGGTTTCCCGGTTGCGCTTTCGCTCTCGAACATCGAGCCGTCGATTGCAGGAAGCCGTATATGTTGTGCTCTGGTGCCAGTTGTAAGGCGCATGCCGTTGCCTACGTGGGTGCTATCGAAGCGACCTGGCGTTGAGTGGCCGGCACCAGTGAGCTTCCCACGTCAATCCATGGCTTGCCACAGGCCTCCTACCGCACACATTGATGGCGCAATAGGCGGCCGGGTCGCTTAGCCGAATGCCAAGAGACGTCAGCTGGCGAAGGGGCTGAGCCGGCGCCAGGTACCCGGGCGACTGTGAAGCAGGTACCAGCCGGCGAATAGCACAGCGAGCGCGTTGGCGACCACGATGGACCACCAGGGCAGCAGTGGGCGGATAGGGCTGGTCAGCAGCCCGACCGCTACGATGGTGACTACGAACCCCGCCACGATGGTCAGCAGGACCATCGGCGCCAGTGACGGTCGTCGCTCGGCCTGCTCGACAAGGCCGGTGACGATCAATCCGATGACCAATGAGATCAAGAGATGGAGCGCGCTGTACCAGACGATTGCCGTCACGTCGAGCTGCATGGGCAACCCCAGGACAGCGGGGTCACGCAATCCCTCGAATACGGACTTGCCGAGCAGATCCACCGTGTAGAAAATCCCGCGTGCCGCAATGAAATCGAAGGCAGCATAGAGCGCAGCGACGGAAGCGTAACCGATGAGGCCGACGACCAACCCCTGCCGTACGGTTCGACTCGTCAGTGCCATCATGCCCTCCTCAGTTGAGCGACAGCGCGCCGGTCACAGCCCAGGCCGGAATAGCGCGAGACGTGGGTCAAGCCGCGTAGCCGATCACGGCGAAGAAATGGAACGTGGTGCCGGCTAGCACGCAGAGGTGCCACAGGAAGTGGCTATAGCGCACTCGCTTCAGAGCGTAGAAGGCAACTCCCCCGGTATAGGCGACACCGCCGGCCACGAGCAACAGAAGACCCGCCTGTGGCATCCGCTGCCACAGCGGCTGGATGGCGACCACCACCAGCCACCCCATCGCCACATAGATGGCGGTTGAGGCGATGGGGTAGCGTACCCCCCCGACGACCTTGAAGAGCACTCCCACGAGCGCCAGGCCCCACACCGTACCGAACAGCGCCCAGCCCCACGCGCCACGCAGTATGCCGAGCGTGAAGGGTGTGTAGGTACCGGCGATGAGAAGAAAAATCGCTCCGTGATCGATGATCCGGAATATCCGCTTGGTTGGTGAGTGCGAAATGGCGTGGTAGAGAGCGGATGTGAGGTATAGCACAGCCATCGTGACGGCGAAAATGCTGACGCCCACGATACTCGCGGCACCGTGTGGGATGGCGCCCAGCACCAACACTGGCGTGGCGGCCACCACCGCCAGGAAGCCGATGCCGTGGCTCACGCTATTTGCTATCTCTTCGCCGACTGACTGTTGAGAAACGTGCACCCGGCACCCCGCTCGCGTTGGACTGTGGGCTTGTTCAACGCCCTGTCCATAAGCTGAACGCCAGGGCGGGGTGGGGCAAGTCCTACCGACTCACCTCAGCGGCCGGAGCCAAGGCGTTGGCCTGGATCCACAATTCCAATTCGCGGTCCACGTCCTCCAAGGCCTGGACCGGATCATAGGCCAGGGCGGGGCACCGGCGACCCTCCACCATCAAATACCACATGGCGGGCCCGCCCAGTTCGCCACGCCGCTCATTGGGCGGATGGGCCTCATAGGAGACGAAATGAAAGGTCCGGTCGCCAATGGCGAGGTGGCGCTGCTGCGGTTTGAAAGCGCTCATGCAATGCTCCGGTTACGGGGCCAAGCCAGGTATGGCGCCAGGAAGGAGCACCAGGAGGTTGGGTGGGAAACGATCTCCCTGAAGATAACCCGGTCTTCTTCCCGGAGGCGGCCTGAACGGCCGTCTCGAGGTGCTATGGTTGGGCCGTGGGTGAATCCGGGGAGTCGGGGTCCGTGTCCAAGTCCGTGTCCGGATCGGGCTCGTCTGACGCCTTCTTTTCGGCGCGGCGCTGACGCTTCTCCTCACGCTTGCGCTGTTTCGCCAGTTCTTTCTGCCGCTTCTCGAAGCCATAGTTCCGTTTTGGCAAAGGGCGTCTCGGGGTGCGAGTGGGGCCAAGGTGACGACGCTGGGGTCAGAAGCAACATAATAGGAGGCTCAGGCGGGCGTCGCTCCAACACGCCAGCGCTTGTGTGACCCCCGGCGTGCCCTTAAGATTCCCCCCGTTGGGTGCCGGGCCTTCGACCCGGTACCGCCACCGCGCACAGGCGGCTTCGCAGGACTCCCTTCATTAATCAGTGCGCTGCAACGAGTACGGCTAACCGGCAAATTACCGGCGGGCCGTGCCACGACGATAGGATATTTGTGCCCTTCAATAAGCTGGAATTGCACCCGAGTCTCCACCGCGGCATCCGTGATCTCGGATTCGTCCGTCCTACCCCCATTCAGATCGAGGCCGTTCCGCCCGGGCTAGCGGGCCGCGACGTGCTCGCCTGCGCCATGACCGGCAGCGGCAAGACGGCGGCGTTCCTGTGGCCCATCATGCATCAGATCCTGGCCCACCCGCGGCGGGCCACGCGGGCTCTGATAGTGACCCCTACGCGGGAGTTGGCGGCCCAGATCCTGGGTGACCTTCAGGATCTCGGCAAGCATACCTCCATTACCGCCGCCGCCATCTTCGGCGGTGTGGGCATGGGCCCTCAGGAAACCGCCTTCCGCCGGAAGGTGAACGTGCTCATCGCCACACCGGGTCGGCTGCTGGACCACCTGCAGCGGGACTACGCGCGGCTCGATGACGTTGAGTATTTCGTGCTCGACGAGGCCGACCGGATGCTCGACATGGGGTTCCTGCCTGACGTGAAGCGGATCGTCCGCCAGCTTCCCCGGCAGCGCCAGACGCTGTTCTTCAGCGCCACCATGCCGGAGCCGATCGTGGCGTTGACGCGAGAGCTGCTGAAGTCGCCGGTCCGCATCCAGCTCCAGCGCAAGGCAGCCCCGGCGACGGGGATCACTCAGGCCGTGTACCCCGTGCCCCAGGAGCTCAAGCGGGGCCTGCTGATAAAGCTCCTCGAGCGCGGTGACCTGAAGGAAGCTCTGGTATTCACCCGTACCAAACACCGTGCCGACCGACTCTGTAAGTCTTTGGTGGCCGCCGGCATCGTGGCGGAGCGAATCCACGGCAACCGGTCGCAGGCGCAGCGCACCGCGGCGCTTGCGGGGTTCAAGGCGGGCAAGTTCCGGGTGCTGGTGGCCACCGACATCGCCGCGCGGGGCATCGACGTGGAGGCGCTGGGGCACGTGGTGAACTTCGACGTGCCGAAGGTGCCCGATGACTACATCCACCGCGTGGGCCGGACGGCCCGGGCGGAAGCCCGGGGCGAGGCCTTCACCTTCGTGGCACCGGAGGAAGAGCGCGAGCTACGCGCCATCGAGCGGGCGGTGGGGCAGAGGCTACCGCGGGTGAAGGTGCCCGACTTCGATTACCAAGCCAGGCCCCAGGCCAAGCTGGAGGTGCCGATCGCCGACCGGATCGCCGCGATCAGGGCTCGCAAGAAAGAAGATCGAGCCCGAGCCAGGGTCAACGCCGAGCGCCGTGCGGCCGGCGCCGGGCGGGCAGCGGCGGCGCCCGTCCCCAAGCGGTCGCGCCAGGGGCGCCGGGGACGCCGGTCCAGCTGACGACACGGGGGGCGGTGAAGCGCAGCCCGCTGCAACCCGTTTCTAGGTGCCGTTGATCGGGTGCTGACGATGGATTGACTGAATCGCTTGGTCGAGTTGCTGAAGAAAACGTGACCGGTCACTCTTCTTCAGTGGCGCGGGCCCGCCCGTTATCTCTCCGGCCTCGCGAAGTTGTGACAGCAGGTCCCTGGTGGCGACCGCCTCGCCGATGTTGTTCTCCGTGAACGGCTTCCCTGTTGTGCCGATTACCCGCGCGCCTTCCTGCAGGCAGCGGCTGGCAAGCAGGATGTCGGCGGTGATCACGATGTCGTGAGGTTGCACCTGGCCGACGATCCAATCATCGGCCGCGTCGAGGGCGTTCCCTACGACTTCAAGTGCAATCCATCGTTCATCCGACGTTCGCATCCAGGAATTGGCCACCAATGTCACCTCGAGGCGATACCGGCGCGCCACGCGGTATACCTCCTGCTTGACCGGGCAAGCGTCAGCGTCCACGAAGATGTGCAGCAAACGAAGATCCTCACTTACCACATACGTGATCCGGGTGGCATCTAACGTCAGAGCCGAACTAGTCCAACTCCCTTAGCGCTTGGCCCAACCCCGGGTTAGGCGGCGGAGCGACATCGACAGGTCATGGGGCAGCCCTCGGCCGGCGTGCTCCGCCGAACAGGACTCCGTGCGGCATCGCCGACCCGCTTGCACCATGGGGCCAATCGGCCCGCTTGAACGACACTCCCAGCCGGCCGGCCGCGGGGTCACGGAAAGTCTCATCCCAGGTCAGGGCCCCGGTCCCCGAATCGAACCTGGCTATGAGGATCCGCGGGTCCTCGTCCGCATGGCTCGTGAACACGACCCGGTCACTCCCCGGGTCACGGGCTGCCCAGTGCGGCATGAAGGTTGAATCGCCGGTGAGCCGGCTGACGACGATCGGCTTTCGCGGGTCGGCGATGTCGAGCACCACGACCTCGCGGGCTTGGGTCACTGGCATGATCCAGTAGTGGCCAATGACCACCGGAACGCCGCACCAGGTGTATTTGGGCTGTTCGAGTACCATCACTCGTTCGATCCGCGGATCGTCGCCATCGAGTTCGGTAAGCAGGTAGAACCCGCAATAGAAGGTGTTCATCATCGCCGTTCGATCATCCTCGAGGAACTTGACTTCGAACGGGTAGCGCCAAGCGGAGTCCGACTCGACCTCCGGCACGGGAATCGTCTTGAGACGGGTCAGATCCGAGAGCCGCCACAGCTGGATGACGTCCGCGGTCCGTTCATCGTCCATCGGTGAGCTCGTTGTGACGATCCGATCGATCACCGCTGAAGCGTCCAGCGCGTAGGTCCGGATCGGGGCACCCTCGAACTCAGGGTCGGCGGAGCTGGAGACGCTCAGCAAGCGCCCATCCGGTGCAAACCGCGCGAGGCCGCCGGGCCGGCCGGCCGCGTCGTCGGCGCCGAACTGCATGGTGGCGAGAACGTTACCATCGGCAACCCGGAGGAAGCTGTGCGGGGTGTGGTAGCCGGGCACGCTGTCCACCTCGCCTACCGCCTTGGGTTCAAGCGGGTTGCTGAGGTCGAACAGCCAGGACCGTCCAGCCATGAACGCATTGGCAAAAAGCGGCTGTCCGTCCGGGGGCATCTGGGTCTCGCTATGATGCGGCATGCCGCCGACCGTGCCGATTGGCGCTGTCGCGACGATCTGGCGGTAGGTGGCACTAGCCGGATCCACGTCGATCACCGCAAGGAAATTCGAGTCGCCCTCGCGTTCGTCTTGATCACCGACCCAGGCGAACAGGTACCCAGCGGCGTCGGGGGGGCGTGGTGCGCCAGCGTCCGGCGAGCGGCTGCACCCAACGTACTGGGTAAGGCCCAACACGAACGCCAACAACTTCATCCCGCGCACTGACAAGGGGACCTCCTTGGTCTATCGTCGCTACTCTGTAGTAGCAGCGGTGTGCTGGTCACAAACCACCTACCGGCTCGGTGATT
>CAJVYZ010000157.1 GCA_913009915.1 uncultured Gemmatimonadota bacterium
GATGAGATAGCGTCACTCGCCGCGGTCATCGGCGCCTCCCTGGCCGGATCCAAGGCGATGACCGCCACCAGTGGGCCCGGTTTCTCGTTGATGCAGGAGCACATCGGATTCGCGGCGATGAGCGAAGTCCCGTGTGTGGTCGTCAACGTCATGAGGGGCGGCCCCAGCACCGGGCTTCCGACATCGCCGTCTCAAGGCGACGTGATGCAGGCGCGCTGGGGTACCCACGGCGATCATCCGGCGATCGTTCTCGCCCCCTCTTCGGTGGGTGAGGTGTTCGATCTCACTGTCCGGGCCTTCAATTTGGCGGAACGGTTCCGCACGCCGGTCATCGTCATCTACGACGAGGTCATCGGCCATACGAGGGAGAGCGTCGTCCTTCCCGACGTCGTCGAGGTCGAGGATCGGGTTCGCCCCAACGGCGATCCTGGTGCCTTCTGGCCGAAGGTGGCGCCGGCCGATGGTGTGCCTCCGTTGCCTGCCTTCGGGGATGGCTATCGCTTCCACGTGACCGGGCTGACCCACGATGAGCGCGGCTTTCCCACCGATGATTCGGAAACGGCAGAGGCGCTCATCACCAGGCTGCACCGAAAGATCGAGGTTCATTCGGAGGAGGTCATCGAGGTGGAAACCTTCATGCTCGACGATGCGGAGATCGCGATCTTCGCCTACGGGATCGTGGGCCGATCCGCCCGTGAGGCGGTGCTGCGGGCCCGCGCCGCCGGCGTGAAGGCCGGCATGATCCGACCGGTCACGCTGTGGCCCTTCCCCTACGCGGCGGTCGCCGCGGCAGCGAAGCAGGTCGACACCGTTGTCGTGGCAGAGATGAACCTCGGTCAGCTCATCGGAGAGGTGGAGCGGGCCGGCGCCGGCCAGGCCGAGATCGTCGGTTACCTGCGCGCCGACGGTAAGCCGATCACTCCAACTGCGCTCCTCGACACAGTCACATCTGGCGACGGAGTACCCGCATGACCGATGTCAAGACCTACCTCCGCGAATGGGCGATGCCCCATGTCCTGTGTCCTGGCTGCGCCCACGGCATCGTGCTCAGGTCATTCCTGGCGGCGGTCGATCAGCTTCAGCTCGACCAGGACAAGCTGGTGATGGTCGCCGGAATCGGTTGCAGCAGTCGGCTGATCGGCTACGTGGATTTCTGCACCCTGCACGGAACCCACGGGCGGGCTCCGGCTTTCGCCACCGGCCTCAAGCTCGCTCGTCCGGATCTGCACGTCGTCGTGGTGACTGGAGATGGGGACGGTCTCGCCATCGGTGGCAATCACCTGATCCATGCGGCCCGCCGCAATATCGACATCACCGTTTTGTTGCTCAACAACTCGATCTATGGGATGACAGGTGGCCAGGCCGCCCCGACCACTCCGCAAGGGGCTGTCGCGTCGACAACTCCGGCGGGGAACACCGAGCCGTCCTTCGATGCCGCCAAGCTGCTCATCGGAGCCGGAGCGTCCTATGTGGCTCGGGTTCTCGCCGCGAATCCCATCGAGATGACCAAGATCATGGCTGACGGCCTGGAACATCGCGGGTTCTCCTTCATCGAGGTCATCAGCGACTGTCCCGAGTACTACGGGCGCTACAACAAGGTTGGGGGTGGGGCAGAGATGCTGAACTGGATGGCGGTGCGCGACGAGGGTGTGGCCGGTCCGCTGTCCTCCAAGAAGTTCGTGAAACACCTGCCCTCCGCCGCTCCGCCGCCCGGGATGGCCACCGGCGTCCTCCAGCGGGAGGTGCGGCCGGTGTTCTCCGGAATCCGAAGAATCGACGATCATGACTCGTAGTGAGATCCGGATCGCCGGTGCTGGTGGCCAGGGTGTGGTGACCGCCGGGCGAATCCTCGCAGAAGCGGCAATTCTGTCGGGGAGCAATGCCACCCACAATCAGGTCTACGGGCCCCAGTCGCGCGGGGGTGCCAGCCGCTCCGACGTGGTGATCGCGACGGGGACGATCGGCTTCCCTCTGGCGGACGACATCGATCTCCTCGTCGTCCTGAGCGCCGAGGCCTATTCCCGTTACGAACCCGAGCTGGGCGAGGATGGCCGTTTGATCGTGGACAGCCGCTGCGCTCCCGATTCCCTCAACGGCGGTGCCGGCCAGTTCCCGGTGGTCGACACGGCACGGGCGATCTGTGGTGGCCAGCTCGTTACGGGCGTGGTGGCCCTGGGTGTGCTGCAAGCTCTTTCCGGGGTCGTCGATACCGAGGCCCTGCACCGGGCGGTGGTGGCCAGGGTCCCGGCCCGGCACCGGGAGATGAACCTGGACGCCCTGGACGCCGGCTTGCGGCTCGTCGACGGTCTAGCGGCATGACGAACGCGCCCACCACGAGGGAACGAATCCGCCGGGAGGCCGCGGCTCTTTTCCGCGAGAGTGGTTTCAACGGGACGAGCATGGCCGAGCTGGCCGGCGAAGTCGGGATCACCAAGTCGAGCCTCTACCACCACTTTCCGAGCAAGCAGGCACTGTTGTCGGAGATCATCGAGGTGACCGTGAACCGAGTCACCCCTCTGGTCCAGGCGGTGGCGGAGTCGGATTTGCCGATTGGGGAGCGGCTGGCCAGGGCGGTGGCCCTCCACACCGTTGAGGCGATCCGCGATCAGGACGCCATCGCCTGTTTCATTGAGGAAGGGCGATACCTGGCACCCGAGTTCATGGAGACTCACCTGGCCAATCGAGATCGCTACGAGCTCATCTTTCGCATCATGTTCGAAGAAGGCATCGCATCCGGCGAGTTCGCGGACCAGGATGCCGACCTGGCTGTCAAGGCCATCCTGGGAATGTGCAACTCGGTGGTGCGCTGGTACCGGCCGGCCGGACGGCACACACCTGAAGACATCGCTACGGAACTCGCCCGATTCGCAGTGCGAGGTGCGGCCGCGGCACGAGAGCTGCACCCATCCGGCCAAGGCATCGGCGCATGAGCGGAGCCCTCGAAGGCATCACAGTGCTCGACCTGTCCCAGGGGGCAGCCGGGCCCACCTGCGCCATGCACCTCGGCGATCTGGGTGCCAACGTTCTCAAAGTGGAGCCGCCCGGCGGCGAGTGGGGGCGGAGGTTGGGCCCACCGTTCGTCGAAGGTGTCGCAGCCGCCTTCCTGGGCATGAACCGCAACAAGCGCAGTGTCGTGATCGATCTCAAGAAGCCCGGCGGATCTGAGGTGGTCCTGCGGCTCGCCGAGCAATGCGACGTGGCGCTCGAGAGTTTCCGGCCCGGAGTGGCCGACCGTCTCGGCATCGGCTACGAAGCCATGGCGGCTCGCAATCCGCGGCTCGTCTATGCGGCAATCTCCGCCTTCGGCCAGAAGGGACCGTGGCGCGATCGGCCAGGCGTCGACGGAGTCGCCCAGGCCATGGGGGGCATCATGAGCGTCACCGGAACGGCCGACGGTCCTCCGGTCAAGGTGGGTGTTCCCGCAGCCGACATGGCCGGTGGCATATTCGCGTCCCAGACCATCCTCGCCGCCCTGTTCGCCAGGGAGCGGACCGGTCGCGGGCAGCGGGTCGATGTGTCTCTGCTCGATTCCCTTCTCGCATACCAGGTGGTGCCACTATCGATGTTCCTGGCCAGCGGTCGGTCTCCCCAGAGGCTGGGCAGCGCGGCTCCCTACGCCGCCCCCAACGAGGCGTTCGCGACCAGCGACGGTCACGTGATGGTTGCCGCCTACACCCCCAAGCGATGGCCTGCCCTCTGCGGTGTCTTGGGCGAGCCGGGACTGGCCGACGATCCGAGATTCGACACCAACGAGAAGCGCGTCGATGGCCGGCCTGGCTTGCGGGCGGTCCTGGAGCCGTTGTTCCTCACCAGGACGACGGCTGAGTGGATCAAGATGCTCGACGACGCCGACGTCCTCTGTGGCCCGTTGCTGACCTACCCAGAACTCATCGCGCAAGAGCACGTCGCCAATGGGGATGCGCTGGCGACCGTGTATCACCCTTCGATTGGTGAGATCAGGGCGCCGGTGTTCCCCGGACGACTGTCGGATACCCAAGGCGATGCCTCAGGGCCGCCTCCTCCGCTGCCCGGCGAACACTCCGAGAAGATCTTGGCTGAGTGTGGCTTCGAAGAGGACGAGATCGGCGACCTGCTCCGCGATGGCGTGGTGAGCGGTGCCGAGAACCAATGATTTTGGCGACGAGAGGAGACAGCCGTGACGGATGAGCAAGCGAGCACCGCCGAAGAAGAGCCCGTCCTGTACGAGCGCGACGGGGCGGTGGGAGTGCTCACCCTGAATCGACCCCAGGCGCTCAATGCGTTGACGGTTGCCATGCTCGAGAAGATGGCCCTCAACCTCGAAGACGTCGAGGCAGATCCCGATGCGCGGGTCCTGGTAGTGACGGGATCGGGAGAGAAGGCGTTCTGCGTGGGCGCCGACCTGAAGAGCCGGGGGAAGGAATTCGAGCCTGGCCTGATCCACGACCCGCTCGGTCTGCTGGTGCGCCACGTCTTGCGCCGGCTTGAGAATCTTCACGTGCCGGTGATCATCGCCATCCGCGGCTACGCCCTGGGCGGCGGGCTGGAGCTGGCGCTGGCCGGTGATCTGCGGGTTGCCGCGGAGGGGGCCCGGCTGGGTTTTCCCGAGGCCAAAGTGGGCAGCCTGCCAGGAGCCGGCGGGACCCAGCGCGCCACCCGGCTGATCGGGCCCGGTTTCACCAAGGAGCTGATGTTCACCGCCGACCACGTCAGTGCGAAAGACGCCTTGCGCATGGGACTCGTCAACCGGGTGGTGCCGGACGACGATCTGATGTCCGAAACGATGGCGTTGGCGAAACGCATCGCCGATCGGGCTCCACTATCGCACGATCGGGTCAAGGTGCTCGTCAACCGGGCCACCGAGACCGACCTGGAGACAGGTCTGGAACTCGAATCGACCAGCCATGCGGTGCTGCGGGCCAGTGAAGATCGCACCGAGGGGATCCAGGCCTTCATCGACAAGCGCCCCCCCGAATTCAAGGGACGATGAGAGCACCGAGGAGGTAACGAACGTGAACGTCAAGGATCGAGTAGCGGTAATCACCGGCTCTGGCCAGGGCATCGGCAAAGGCATCGCTGCAACGCTCGCTGGCGCTGGAGCCCTCGTAGTGGTGAACGATCTCGTGCCTGAGAAGGTCGATGAGGTTGTCGACGAGTTCAGCGCGGCCGGATTCGACACGGTTGGTCATGCGGCCGACGTGGCAACCGCCGAAGGCGCAGAGGGGCTCATCGCCGCGACGCTCGATGCCTACGGGCGCGTCGACGTCCTGGTGAACAACGTGGGGACGGCTCGGGACGGCTGGTTGGCCAAGATGAGCGAGGAAGACTGGGACCTGGTCCTGAACGTCAACCTGAAGTCCCAGTTCCTCTGCTGCCGGGCCGTTGCGCCACACATGATGGAACAGAAGTCCGGCCGGATCATCAACATCTCCTCACGTGCCTGGCTGGGGGGACCCGGTCAGGCAAACTACGCAGCCTCCAAGGGGGCTGTGATCAGCCTGACTCGGACGCTGGCCCTCGAGATGGCCCGCTACGGGATCACCGCGAATTGCATCGCCCCGGCGTTGGTGGACACGCCGCTCTTCCGCGGGCTGAAGGAGGAGGTTCAGGAGCGGCTGGTCAAGACGATTCCGGCCGGCCGGGTCGGCACCCCGCAAGACATCGGCAACGCGGCGCTGTTCCTGGCAGCGGACGAATCCTCCTACGTGACGGGCCAGACGCTGTACGTGTGCGGCGGCCGGAGCCTGGGAGCGGGATGATGGAGGACACAGCACCATGGGTATGACCCAGGCGGAGCGCATCCTGGCCAGGGCGGCCGGGCGCGAGAACGTGACGGCGGGGGAGTTCGTCGTTGCCGACATCGACCTCGCTTTGTTACACGACATCTTTGCGGCACAGGTGTTCGACCTGCTCAGCGACGTGGGCATGGACGGCGTCTTCGATCCAGACCGGACCGTGGTCGTGATCGATCACCTGGTTCCGGCCCCCTCTGCAGCGGCGGCGGCAGTTCACCAAAGGATCCGGGAGCACGTATCCCGTCTCGGCATCAGCTCTTTCTACGACGCCGGCGAGGGGATCTGCCATCAACTGCTGCCGGAGCGGGGTCATGTCCGGCCGGGGGCGCTGATCGTGGGCACGGATTCGCACTCCACGACATATGGAGCGCTGGGCGCCGGCGGAACCGGCATCGGGACCTCCGACATGGTCTACGCGCTCGCGACGGGAAGACTCTGGTTTCGGGTGCCGGAGACCATTCGCTTCGAGTTCACGGGTGACCTCCAATCCGCCGTCTCATGGAAAGACGTGATCCTGTATCTGGCCGGGCATTTTGGCTCAGACGCTGCCCAGTACCGGGCGATGGAGTTTGCCGGTCCGGCCGCGACCAACGCCGACATGTCCAGCCGGCTCACGGTGGCCAACATGGCGGTGGAGATGGGGGCCAAGTTCGGCCTGTTCGCCGCCGACGAGGTCACCGTCGCCTATCTGATCGAGCACGGGGGGCCAGGCACCGAGCCTTTCGGGCCGGATCCCGATGCGAGCTACGAGGCTGTTCACGAGGTACCCCTTTCAAACCTTCCGCCTCAGGTGGCGATGCCGCACGAGGTGGATCAGGTCGGCTCCGTCACCGATGTCGAGGGCCTCGCCATCGACCAGGCCTTCATCGGATCCTGCACCAACGGGCGGATTGAGGACCTGGTGGCCGCAGCCGAGTTGCTGGACGGAAAGCACATTGCTTCTGGAGTTCGTCTCCTGGTGG
>CAJVYZ010000158.1 GCA_913009915.1 uncultured Gemmatimonadota bacterium
GGATGGGGGAACGGGGAAAGGCAGAGGATGCGACGGTCAGGGGGGGGGTAGGTGTCGAGGTGGCGCCTGATAGGGGAGAGGATGGTGTCGTTATCCCGGGGAAATGTTTTTTTTTTCAAGCAGAAGACGGCATACGAGATATATCAGTGTGACTGGAGTTCAGACGTGTGCTCTTCCGATCTGGGGGACTTCGTCCTGAACGTCACCGGTCACCGTTTCCTGGCCATCCCCTGCGTCGACGCCAACGGGGCGCCGGCCGACGATCAGACGTGTAGCTTCACCCCCGCCGAGCGTAACTGGAGCGGGTGCACCACAGGCTGTCACGGGGACGCCACCGCGGCTGCATCTGCACTGGCGACCGCCGAGGCCAGGCTGGGAGCGCTGGAAACGCAACTGGAAACGATGTTGACCAACACCACCCAGGTGCCGCCCAGTGAGCTCGATCCCACCAGCGGCGTCTTCACCAGCGCCAAGGGAGCATCGTTCAACCTTGATTTGTCGCGCAAGACCGGAAGCTCGGTCCACAATCCGTTCCTCCTCGAGCAGCTGTTGATCGCCTCGATCGCGGAAGTGAACAACGTGTACGGACCGTTCCCCATCGTGGTCGACCTGCAGTTGCAACTCTAGACGTCGACCGGTGATATCACTCAGCACCCGACCGGCCTGCCATCGGTGGGCCGGTCATCTTTTGGGGTGGTGGAACTGTGTGGATCGTCGACGAACCCCGTATGGGTACGTTTACCAGGGCCTTGCCGGAATACTACTGATGACCCAATTTTCAGACTCACCCGGCTCCACATGAATGGAAGCGCGCAATGCCCCTCCGCAATTCACGGTCTGGTCTCGCCCTCTTGCTGGTGGGCGTGGCGATCACCGCCTGCACCGAGAGCCAAACCGAGTTCGTCAGCCGGGAGCCGTTCAACCCTCCGCCGGATACCGTCAACGGGTTCCTGGGATACTTCGACGCGCCCAGCAAGCAAACCACCTGTGCCAGTTGTCACGTCACTCGAGGAGGGCTTTGGAAGACCACCGAGCACGCCGATGCCTGGAACACTCTGCAGAACTCGGGCAGCGCGCAGCAGTTCTGCGAGGGTTGCCACTCGGTCTCGGACCTGGGCAACACCAGCCCCGCTCCCGCCGGCTACAACCTGACACCGACCCCGGTGTACTACGACGTCCAGTGCGAAAGCTGCCACGGTCCCGGATTCGAGCACGTACTCGTGCCCGACGCCGGCACAGCGCCACTGGCCTCCATCAAGGGAACCACGGGGAATCCGGCGGCCTGCGGTACCTGCCACTCGGGCAGTCACCAGCCGTTCATTAGCGAGTGGGCCCTATCGCGGCACAACCTGATGAACGCATGGCCCCGCGGGCAGGCGGCCTGTATCAGTTGCCACTCGGGCCAGGGAGCGCTGCAGTTTTTTGGCGTCAATACCAACTACCTCGAGAAGGACGCTCCGGTGGGGCAGCAGGAAACCATCACCTGCGCCATCTGCCACAATCCCCACGGATCAGAGTTCGACAAGCAACTGCGATTCTCGGTCGGTTCCCAGGACGCCAACCTCAACCTGTGTATCAAGTGCCATAATGAGGGCGCCCAGCCCAACGTCGATGGCAGCGGATGGCCCATGGCCCCGGAGGGCCCGCTGGTCCTGGGCGAGAACGCGGGCTGGTTTCCCCCCGGATTCGACCCCATGCTTGACCGCATTCGTGGCTCGCACGGCTCGGGGGCGAACGTGCGGCTGTGCGCCACCTGCCACGTGGACGGCTACACCGCCACCGACGGCCAGACAGGCGAGTTCCTCCAGAACGTCACCGGACACCGCTTCCTGGCGATTCCCTGTGTGGATAGCGACACGGTTCCCACCACGGCCCAGGACTGCACTACGCTCACCGAAAGAACCTTCAGGGCTTGTACCACATCAGGGTGCCACGCGGACGAAGGCGCCGCGCGATTGGCCTTCACCGTGACCACCGCCCGCATCGATCCGCTCATCACGACTATAGACAGCCTCCTCGCGCTGGTGCCGCCATCGGAACTGGATCCGAGTTCCGGCGTCCTCACCACCGCCAAAGGATCGAAGTTCAACAACGACCTCGCCAAGAAGACCGGCAGCACGACCCACAACCCGTTCCTGATCGAGGGACTGCTGCTGGCGTCGATACAGGCGCTAAACGATGAGTATGGGCCGTTCCCCTGAGGCCCGACATGAGGTAAGACACCGCGCCCTCCCACGCGGAAGGTCTCATTGCTCGAGGTGACATGATCGGACCGGAAATGCTGGCCCAAGATTCAGTGGTCGTCGAGTCCCCCCTGCCCGGCGGTCCGGCAGCGGTGTTCCGTTTTCTATTCAATTTCCCGCAGTGGGCCCAGATCGCCGGCTTCTTCGTGGGGCTGGTGGTGGCGTTCTTCGTGTTCCGCTACCTGTGGCAACGGCACGAGGCCATCCTCACGTGGATCAAGACCCGCAGCCGGGGCATCAAGTGGGCGCTGGGGAGCGGCGCCGTCGTCGGGGTGCTGATAGTCATCGCCGTGGGCGGGGCCACTTGGAACTATACCCAGTACGACAACGGCTTCTGCACCGGCTGCCACATCATGGAGGATCCGTTCGGGAAATTCAGTACTGGCGCGGGGCGACACGAAGATCTCAAGTGCCACGACTGCCACCGGCAGCCGATCACTACCAGCATGTGGCAGTTGTTCCTCTGGGTCGCCGAACGGCCGGAAGAGATTACGGCACACGCTCCTGTTCCCAACGAGCGCTGTGACGAATGCCATGCCACCGGCCAAGACTCCACCTGGCAACGCATCGCCACCACGGCGGGACATCGCGTCCACATAGAATCTGATTCGTCAGCCCTGGCTAAGGTCATGTGCGTCACCTGTCACGGGGAGGAAATTCACAGATTCGTTCCGGTCGCCAAGACCTGCGGCCAATCCGACTGTCACATTTCCGAGGACACCAAAATCGTCCTCGGCACGATGGCCGACCAGACCGCCGCCCACTGCACCGAATGCCACCGCTTCACGGCCGATGTGCCCCTGTTGGCCACGTACGACTCCGCCCGGGGCACCCTGATACCCAACGATGTCCAGTGCTTCAGTTGTCACCGGATGGAGGAGCTGCTGTCCGATTTCAACCCGCGCCTGGATCCGCACGACGGGACCTGCGGCCTGTGCCATGCCCCCCACTCCCAGGAACAACCGATTGAAGCATCCTCCACTTGTAAGGACTGCCACGCGGATTCGCGCGACACCCCGTTTCACGTGGGCAACAACCACATCGAGGACGAGGAGAATTGCCTGACGTGCCACCCACCCCACGCTTCCAAGGTCGATCCCAGCGACTGCGTCGGCTGCCACGAAGCTGTCAACAAGACGGGCGTCAATCGTCACGCTCCCTTGCCGTTCGACACGGCGGCAGCACTGTTGGAGGCATCCCTGCCGGCTGAACGGGCAGAGCTGCGATTACTCGGGAAACTGGATACGACGAACAGACGGACGGCTGTAGCTTCCGGCCTCCACTTGATCAACCCCCACTCTCCACCGGCTGTCAGCGCCGTGCAGCAACTACCGCCCTACCGCCCTACCGCCCTACCGCCATACGTCGATGAACCGCGGCGCGGCAAGGGCGACGTCCTCCCGGGACCGGCCCCCCCGCTCCTGGAACGGACCCCGGCAGACACCTTCCCCCACGATCGCCATGAAGCCCTGAAGTGTCTCACATGCCACGTTACCGATGAAGGGCATGGCGATTTGACGTTCCAGCAACCACGCGGCTGCAACGTCTGCCACCACCGCGCCCCATCCACCAACGACTGCACCGTGTGCCATCAACCCGAGGATCTGGCACAACCCTTTGGAAGAGTACTCGCCATCGAGGTAGACGATAACCAACCACGGAGTCGTCCTGTCGACTTCCTGCACACCGTCCACGCCGAAAAGAACTGCGTCGACTGTCACCGGGAACCGGCGTCGCTCGCCCCCGACTCCGCCACCGCCTCGTGCCAGGCGTGTCACGAGGATCACCACCAGGCCAAAAACCAATGCGCCCAGTGCCACCGAACCACAGCCGTGCAGGAGGCGCATACCCTGGCGCAGGGGCACGGAGGCTGCACCGAGTGCCATGAGGAAGGCACCATCGCCCAGCTAGTGCCCGAGCGAACCTATTGCCTGGTGTGTCACGAGGACGATGTCGATCACTATCCCGAGAAGATGTGTGTCGTCTGCCATCTGCAGAACGAACCGGGAGAGTATCGACAAGAATTGATGGACTCCGCGCGATGAGGGTACGCTGCGGCTCCGCTGCCTCTGCCTTGGTCGCGGGCCTCACTGCCATGGCCATCATCACTGCCCCCGCCTTTGCCCAAGGCTACCGCGCTCGCATCGACGTTCGCTCGCAGAGCGTACGCTACCGCGGTTGGCAGATCGACAGCGTCCTCGCCACCGACGCCGTGCTCAGCCCATCGGGTGGGCCGGCCACCGCGGATGGGTTCGCCGTCAACTGCGTGTCGGGTGATCCCTACTGTTTCTACTACGACGCCGGACCGGTCCGCCACGCGATCCCGTTCAGCACCACCGCCACCGCCACGGCATGGGGTCTGGGGCTTTCGGGCCTGAGCGCACACGGAAGCGTCCGGTTGCTGGACGATTTCACCGGAGACCGCTTCTGGCCCGCCACCGAACCGGCGGTGCAACTCATAGAGCTCTACGCCGACTACCGGCGCCGGTGGTTCGGTGTCCGCGCCGGCCGCATGATCGAAGCCAACCGGCTCGGCTTCACCGGCTACGACGGTGTTAGGCTGACGGCACGAGCGCTGCGCCGACGACTCGAAGTCACTGGCTACGGCGGACTGGGGCTGGCCCGATCGTCGCTCCTTCCGATCGACAACGAGAGGCTCAATCCGTTCGGCCAATTCCAGTTACCCGAACGTCAGCTGATCGCCGGAGGCAATGCCACTTGGAACGGACGGTATTTCGACGCCCGGGTCGACTACGAACGCCAGGTGGACCGCACCACCCGCTACTTTGTCTCCGAGCGCGCGGCGGTGAGCGCCGCCATCCGCCCGATCAACCGCTTCAGCCTGCGGGGCAACGTCGAGTATGACATCGCCTTCGGCCGGGTGGCCACCGCGGATGCCACGCTCAACTGGAATTCACGTTTTGTCTCCGCGGCGGCAGGGTACCGGCGCTACCGGCCCACCTTCCAGCTGTGGGAGATATGGGGAGCGTTCAACACCATCCCCTACAACGCCATCATCGGTTCGTTGTGGCTCGGCCCGTGGAAGGGGCTCCGGCTCACCGCACGCGGCGAAACCTACCAGTACGACGACAACTCTCTGTCGTCCCCGCTGGTCACTGTCGAAAATTCTGGTTGGCGCAGCAGGCTGGGCGCCTCCTACGCTTATCGCTGGTTCGACATCGGCCTGGGGTACTCGGCGGACTTCGGGCCTGGAGCGTCGTCGAGTGGTTGGGATGCGCAGTTCGGCTACCACCCGTCCGAACGGTGGCAGTTCACCGCCAATGGGGGACGCTTCGTGCGGCCACTCGAGTACCGCTTCAATGAGTCGAAGGTCAAGTTCGTCGGTATCGATGCCGCATATAACGTGGCCCAACAATTCCGACTTCGTGTCCGAGCCGACTACTATGATGAAGATCGCGACCGTCCCGACGCCGCTGCATTCACCTGGAATCAGACACGACTCAGCGCCGACCTGACCTTCTATCTGAGTTCCAAGGTGAAGGCGAACCCGCTGCCTCCGGGCCGCTTGCCCGCCAACCGGAGGGCGCCATGATCATGTCACGCGGTGTGCTGGGCGTGGTAGTCGGTGTGTTGATCGCCGGCGGTGGCGCGTTGGCCGTCAACGGATTCGATCACACCAAACACGCCGGCCTGTTTCCCCGGTGCGCCACCTGTCACGTGGGGATCGAGGACACGACACGGTCGGTGTGGCCCGCCGTGGCCTCGTGCAACAATTGCCACGACGGCGTGGTTGAGGACACGGTAGAGTGGTCGCCACCGGGGGCGACCCAGCCCTCAAACTTGAGATTAACTCATCCCGAACACCGCCTGGCTGTCTTCGAGGAAGCCCCGGATTCCGTGGTGACGTGCGAGGCGTGCCACAGTGCCTCCGATTCCTTGCGAATGACCGTGCAGCGACCCAAGAACGACCGCTGTTTCTCCTGTCACCAGATAACCGGGGACCACCTGGCCATAGATCCGGAGCGTTGCGCCACGTGTCACCTGGCGCTGGCCGAGGCTACCGGGCTGACCATGGCTCAGATCGGCGATTTCCCCAAACCACCGAATCACGATGATGCGGATTTCACCGGCCCGGGCCACGGCAACGTCGCGCAGCCTGCCGGCGCAAGTTGCGCCATGGCGCCGAGGTGTGCCACGTGTCACGCGGAGGACTCCTGTCTCCAGTGCCACGTGGACTGTCAGATCAAGGCCAAGATCTGGAAGGGCACCCTGGCCAAGTTAACGGGTAATCCCTACAGCCCGCAGAACTACCTGCCCCACCTGCCCTACGAGACGAGTCTGGGGGAGGCCGTCAAAGCAGACGGCAAGCTGTGCGCCAAGGGCAATTCCGGCTTTTTGCATATTTATGATCCGGACCGCACCATGACGCCGCTATTGCGAACTGGCAAACGGGGAGAAGGGAAATGGAAACGTATTTCCTATGATGAGGCCACAACCTTATTGGCAAAGAA
>CAJVYZ010000159.1 GCA_913009915.1 uncultured Gemmatimonadota bacterium
GCTGCTATGTACCGCTCTATCTTCACTTGTGGCACATCTACACCTCACGACTCTCTACGAGTGTGTACATTGTGTTTTTTTTTTTTAATGATACGGCGACCACCGAGATCTACACTCTTTCCCTACACGACGCTCTTCCGATCTCCACCGGGGAGAAGGAAGCGGTCGAACTGCGCGACGGCGACCCCAAGCGATACCACGGCAAGGGTGTGCTGGATGCGGTGCGCAACATCAACGAGGTGTTGGCGCCACGGCTCGAGGGGATGGACGCCGCGGATCAGATCGGCATCGACGCCGCCATGCTGGAAATCGACGGCACCGACAACAAGGCCGAGTTGGGCGCCAACGCCATTCTGGCCGTGTCCCTGGCGGTAGCGCGGGCGGCCGCGGCCCAGGCGGGCCTGCCGCTGTACCGCTACCTCGGTGGTCCGCTGGCTCACGTGCTGCCGGTGCCGATGATGAACATCCTCAACGGCGGCGCCCACGCGTCCAACAACGTCGACGCCCAGGAGTTCATGATCATCCCGCTGGGAGCGGACACGTTCCCCGAAGGGCTGCGCATGGGCGTCGAGGTGTTCCACACTCTCAAAGACGTGCTGAGCGGCATGAACCTCTCGACAGCCGTGGGCGACGAGGGCGGGTTCGCTCCCATGCTGCCGTCCAATGAGGCTGCGCTCGACGTGGTGGTGCAGGCCATCGAGAAGGCCGGTTACCAGCCGGGGAGTGACGTGGCCATCGCCATCGACGTGGCCGCGTCGGAGCTGTACCAGGATGGCGAATACGTGTTCAAGAAGGGTGACGGATCGCGGCGGGACGCGGCCGCCATGGTCGACCTGTACCAGGAGTGGGTCGAGAACTACCCCATCGTGTCGATCGAGGACGGCTTGGCGGAGGACGACTGGGAGGGGTGGGTGCTCCTCACCGAGCGGTTGCAGGAGAAGGTGCAGCTGGTGGGCGACGACATTTTCTGTACCAACGTCGATCTGCTGGTGCGCGGGATCGAGGAGGGTGTGGCCAACGCCATCCTGATCAAGGTCAACCAGATCGGAACCCTCACCGAGACACTGCAATGCATCGAACTGGCCAAGACGAGCTCCTATGGGGTAGTCATTTCGCACCGCTCGGGTGAGACCGAGGACACCTTCATAGCCGACCTGGCGGTGGCCACCGGAGCAGGGCAGATCAAGACCGGAAGCGCCAGCCGCACCGACCGCGTCGCCAAGTACAACCAGCTGCTCCGGTTGTCCGAGGAACTGGAAGACGTGGGGCACTACCCCGGCGGGGACCTGTACGGCCTATGACCCGGCAACGGCTCGTCTGGTTGGTTCTGCTGCTGGCGGCGGTCTTCGCGGTCCAGGGCGGCGAGCACAGTACCTGGTCGTGGTACCGGTTGCGCAAGGCGGAACGGAGCGAGCGGGTCCGTATCGCCCAATTGGAAGGCATCGTCGATTCGCTGACCCGGATGGCCCAGGCCATCGAGCACGACTCGGCCACCCAGGAACGGCTGGCGCGGGAGTCGTACGGCATGATCCGCGACGGTGAGTTTCTTTACCGTCTGGTGCCGTGAATCGGGTTGACCGGGCGGTGGCGGGCAACTAGGATGTCAGCTGTCAGCTGTCAGATGTCGGCTGTCAGCTGTCAGTCTGTCAGCTGTCAGATATCAGCCGTCAGATGTCAGATAGCTGGAGGCTGACAAGGCAGGGTAGCTCAGCCGGTTAGAGCGCAGCACTCATAATGCTGAGGTCGGGGGTTCGAGTCCCCCCCCTGCTATGACGGCAAAAAGGCAAGGGCAGCGGGGCGGCGGGGCAGTGGGTGTTGGAGATTCAAGCTCAGTGGGAGCATCTCGCGGTGCTCCCTTGTTGGTTTACCGCCTTACCGCCCTACCGCCCTACCGCCTTCCGCCCTCTTGCCCTCAACCGCTCCGGCGCGTCACATTGGGCCTTGGGGTTAATGACTGCGGACCACCCGGAACGGGCGACCGCCTCCCCACGCACGGCTCGCTCAGCAAGGAGAGCAGCATGCTCCGTCTCCAGTGCCAAAGCTCCATGGCCTATTTCAACGTGCAGTGCGCCCAGTGTCTGAATTTCGTGCGCCTGCAATACCTGGGCTTCGAACACGGCGTCCCGACAGTAACGGCGACTTGCGATACCTGCCGGGTGACCGAACGACTCAAACTGGGTAACCGGTGGAATGGGTTACCGGTGGACGCGGCCAAGGTCGAACCGGGCCTCCGCCGCGAACGTGACTGGGTTGGTCGAGGCGAGGACCGGCGGCGCGGTGTCGACCGCCGCCGGTCCGCCTAGGCTAGACCTCTCCCTATGAATCCGACCCCTGGTGCTCCTCCACCTGCATCGGCGTGGTGTCCATCGCGCGGATGCTGTCGGATCCCTGGTGCTCTTCGGACATTGGCGCGATCCCTACCGCTTCCAGGTCGGCCGTGTCCGACGGGCCGGTCGCGGAACTGCAGGCCGACGCGGCGAAGATGACCATGGCGGATGCAAGGGTGATACGAAGGTGACGTGTGGACATGCTGGCCTCCCGAGGTGAGCGAATGAACTGAATGCCAGTTCAAACATCGGGCGTCGCATCTGGGCCTACTAGGCCGATTTTGCGTCACGGAGGGGCGCAAATGCGCCATCCTGGAGAAAAGGGTAGGGGAGCTACCCTTGCGGGTGGACAGCAACGGCCTCGGTCCAGAACCCAGCTGGGGGATTTACCGTACGGGAAAGATGTGGTGGGCGGCTAGGCCGAAGTGGTGATTGACAGCGGGCGGCGGCCCATTATCCATTCTGGCGCTGGAGACCATGGGCGGTATTGTGCCCCCCTCTGGCCCGATCAAACCCTTTCGAGGATTGTCGATGCGACGAATGGCGGTGCACTTGTGTCTTGCGGCGGCGGCATGCACTCCGAACTACTCCGGGATGAAAGCCCCTCCCATGCCCGATGGCATGGTGGAGGTGGCCGCCCCGGAACCGGTGACTTGGCATACCGCGGTGCAGGTACTGGCCAAGAACGATCTGCCGATCGAAGACCTGCGCCGCCAATTCGGCTGGATCGAAACCCAGGTCAGACCGGTGGATCAGGCGGCAGCCTCCGCCTGGGCCGACTGCAGCGACCCGCTGCAGAACGCCATCATCGGCCCGGACCGTGTGGCCGTGCTGGTGCGGGTGAAGAGCGACGGCTCCGACAACTCCAAGATCCATGTCGAAGCCGAATGGTCCTACAGCCTAGACAGCGAAGTCACCTGCCAGTCCAAGGGCATCTGGGAGCAGACGCT
This sequence comes from uncultured Gemmatimonadota bacterium, assembly GCA_913009915.1. Classification (GTDB taxonomy): domain Bacteria; phylum Gemmatimonadota; class Gemmatimonadetes; order Gemmatimonadales; family GWC2-71-9; genus N074bin45. Next base: position 3,278 of record CAJVYZ010000159.1, read on the forward strand.
CCTGGCCAAGATCAGGGAAGCGGTGGCCCAAAAGGTGCCCGAGACTGACGAGTCATGACATACACAACTCGCTGTCAACAAATGTGTTGACTTGCCTCAGGTGAAGTAGTGTCGAGCCTCGGCGCGGCTACAAGCCAAGGACTGCCGGGCCCTGCTCGAACACGATGTCCACCGGAATGCCCGCCTCGCCCAGCCGGTCGAGGTCCCCCTGCAGACCCTGACCCACGGTGGCCATCTCGTCCATGAAGGCCACCACCCCCTGGTAATCGCCGTCGCCCTGGAACGTCAGGATGCGCTGGGATAGGGCGTCGACCGCTTTTTCCATTTTGCCGAAATCGACCCGGTATGTCCCGGTCGAATCGTCGCGGCTGAAGGCGCCCATGTCGTGGAAGAAATTGAAGCGGACCACATTGGCCCGGCCGTGGGCGCTGGCGGCCCCGAAGCGGATGGATCGGAAGATGGAGGCGAGGAAGGTCACGTAGTTGTCGCGCAGGTCCCGCTCGCCCATCTCCCCCCGCTGGTGGAGGGCGGTGATCATATACAGGCCCAGGACGTCCGCCTTGCCCTCTTCCAGGGCCGAGGCCTGCTCCAGCAACGCTTCCCGCACGGTCCCCCGGTCGGTGATGGTGTGCTTGACGCCCAGCCCATGGGCCACCTCGTGGTACATGGTGTTCTCGAAGAACGCGTCGAAGGTGATGTGCTGGCGCTGGTCCTCCGCGATGAGCACGCCGGCGATGGGCAGAAGGATCCGGTCGAACTTGGCCTGGATGGCGTTCTTCAGTTGCAGCCGCCGGGTACCCTTCTGCAACTGTACCGCTTCGTCGTTGGGGAGGTTGATGGCGATGGTCTTGGATCCCGCGTTGGCCTGTCCGGCGTAGTAGATCGCCTCATAGGCGCCGAGGTCCGCGTCCGTCCCCGGCCGTTCGGTCTTGTAGGCCGCATCGACGGGCAAGCCATCCTGCAGTGAAGGAAGGAACTCCGCCACCCGGGCCAATCGTTCGCTCCATTGCAGATCCTTTAGCAGCACGTACGCCTCGTGGGCCGCCTTGGCGCCGAACAACTCGTCCTCGTAGGTCTCGATGGGGCCGATCACCAACTCGACCACATTGTCCTTCATGTCCATCCACGCCAGGTCGCTTGCCTGGTACTCATCCGACAACAACGCCCCGGCACGGAGCGCTAGATACTGGCTGAAGCTTCTGATCTCGGCCAGCTTGGCCGCTTCTTGGAGCTTGGCCGCGGCCCGGCGAGTGGGTTCGGCATATGCCTCGTGGAACGGGATGGTGTACAACTCGCCCGAGTCGTCGCGCCGCACCAAAGTGTACAGGCTACGGAGTGCCGCGCCGTTGTCGGGCGCCGCCTGGACGGCGGCATCCAGTTCGTCCCGCGTCATGTCGGTGGGATAGAAATTGGCGCCGGCCGGTTTGGGTCCCACGCCGTCGAGGAAGGGCGCGTTGCCGGCCAGCCGATCCCAGGGACCGTAGTTGATCTCGGCGTATTGCCGGGTGGCCCCGTCGAGGGACGACAGTAGGCTGTCGCGGTTGCCATAGGCCTGCTGCCAGTAAATGTCGTCCATCTCCGTCGACGCTTCGATGAGCAGTCCCAGCATGGCGCGTTGGTTGTCGCTCAGCGAACTCACGTCCGCCGTCAATCGCACCGTGACGTATTGGTCGAGAGGAACGGCCGTGGGAGTGTCGGGCGATTGGCAAGCCCCGAAGGAGGCGACCAGGATGACAGCCAGCGCAGACCGGGTGGGCATGGAACGAACTCCGTAAGGAAGTGAAGTATCGATTGGGCCCGCAAAGGTATCCGTCCTTGGGGCGCGGCGCGACCCTGGCCCGCGCCGGGTGTGTCTCCCATATTCCACGATATGTACTGCATCTGGCTGTTCTGCGGCTCGTCCCTGGGGAAGAATCACACCCTGGAACATCACCCGGTGGGCCGGCGCTTGGCGTTCGGGAGTTGGTCGTGAAACACATTTGTGCAATGTCGGGCGCCGTGCTCGTGGCTGTCCTGGCGTATCCCTCCGTGGCTCCCGCGCAGGACCTCGTGGACGGCACCTGGTCCGGCACCATGACCCAGCCGAACGCCCGCGGGCCGCTACCACTGGAGTACGAAGTCACCCACGTGGACGACGGCCTCGCCATCGTGATGGTATCGCCCATGGGTCGGATGCCGTTCTCCGACATCGAGTTCAGCGATGGCGTGTTGCGCTTCAGCTGGCAGCCCGGGCCGCTGGTCGAGTGCCAACTCGAGCCGCAGGATGACGGCGGCTACTCAGGCGATTGTGTCGACGAGGATGGAGCCAAGGGCCAACTCCGAATGGTACCCCCGGCCGGGGTCGAGTAGCGAACGGCGATCGTGGCAACGGTGCGGCGGTTGCTTTCCTTCCGGGGCTCCTCCAGAATATCTTGGTAGCCATGACATCTGACGGCTGGCATCTGACGGCGGACGGCCGCCTCCGGCCGTGTCTTCGGTGGCGTCACCCCGCAACCTGGGACGGACCGTGCGCTATACCCTGCGCATTCAGGGAGTCGAGATCGGCACCTCCGACCTCGGGCAATTCGACCGCCACCTCGGCGTCGCCTATGGTGGCTTTCGACCGGGCGCAGGCTATGAATTGGTCCAGGACGTGTTTCGGCTGTTCGCCGATGCGGCGCCCGCGGGCGACGACGGCGCCCGGGACGAAGCGACACTCGATCGCTACCTGAGCGCCCGCGACGCCCTGGGACTGGAACTGGTCGACCAGCGCGGCACTCTGATTCCCACTACGGCAATCGACATCTCGGACTACTCCCTCGAAGCCGGGACCGAGGCGTACGAGGTGATGGTGTACCTGAAGGAACCGGAGCGATGGGCGGACCCCGCTCTCTGAGGCCCGTCCCTGTCATTCACCCACTCCCAAACATTGCCGTGCATATCATACAGGCCAAAACCATTCGGCTGATACGAGCCGACCGAGGCTGTTTGCTTACCAACGCCATCGCTGCATTTTGTATTCCTCCAACTATAACCGGCGCTTTGGTCAGCGTGATTGCCATACTTGCACAACTCGGCGTCATTATCGCCAAAGGAGTATTTTGTCTTGGCGTTGCCGCTCTTATCACCACGCGCCGCATATTCCCACTCCGCCTCCCGCGGCAGACGCCAGGTCTGACCGGTTTTGGCGGAGAGCCAGCGGCCATAGGCGACAGCATCGCGCCACGAAACATCAAGCACCGGCCTGTTGCCGCGCCCCCAGCCATGATCTTTAGCTTTGCGCGGCGCAAGGCCAGTAATTTTTTGCCAGTCCCGGTCATATTGCGCCGCATCCCATTGCACAAATGTTGTCTCATATTTGCTTAGGTAAAACGAGCTCACCGTCACCGGATGCACCGGCCGTTCA
>CAJVYZ010000160.1 GCA_913009915.1 uncultured Gemmatimonadota bacterium
GGCCCCGCACGTCCGGCGAGGCGATCAACACCCGGTCGGCTTTGCCCTCGTGGAAATACTTGTAGGTGTCGGTGCCCGGGGTGTCGACGCTGACCGGGTGGCTGGCGTGTTTCATGGCCATGACCCGGTGGCCGCGACGCACGTACTCGGCCGCCATGGCAACCGCCAAGGTGGTCTTGCCCGAGTTCTTCTTGCCGATTACCGAGATGATTCGTGTCGCCGCCACAGCTCGCCCGCCTGCTTGAGGTCGTCCTCGGTGTTCACGTTGAAGAACATGGTCTCCGGGTCGCCGAATCGGGCCACGTCCTCCAGAGGGAGGATACAGGTCTTGACCGCATCATGGAAGGCAATGGCCCGGAGGTCGTCCCGGTCGATGGCCTGCTCCATCGGGGTTCTGCAGGCGGGGCCGTAGGCGGCGCACAACGGCTCCACGCCACGGCGCGCCTCGCTCGCCGGCAGCACGGCGTCCCATCGCTCCACCAGCGCTGCCAGGTGGGCGATGAATTCGGCCGGCACGAACGGCATGTCCCAGGCAACGCACACCACGGGAGCCGGGCCTTCCACTACCGCGGTATGGAGTCCGCCCAAGGCCCCCGCTCCCCGGCGGATGTCGGACGCCACCCGTAGGCCGGGACACCAATTGGCAGCGTCCGGGTCGTTGGCGATCAGGATGGGATTCGAGCCGAGTGCCTCGCGAAAGGCGCTGACCAGGGTATCGAGAATCCGCAATCCGCCGACGGAGGCCAAGCCCTTGGCGCCGCCGCCGAACCGTCTTGCGGCACCGCCGGCGAGGATGGCGCCGCCGGGAGTTCCGTGTGCCGGTCGGTCCGGCTCAGTAACGTCGGCCGCGGCTCTTCTCCAACACGACATCGAAACCGATCAATAAGGTGAATACGTGCTGGTAGCGTACTTCGGTGGGTGGCCGAACGCCGGCCCGGAATGACGCACCGGTGACGGCATCATACCCGATGATGTTGTCTCTGATCTCGAAACGCAACTGGTAGCCGCCCCGTTTCGATCGGGCGGTGAAGCCCAGGCCTAGGATCGCGGCGGGGCTGACGCTGTGGGCATCCTCGTCGGAATAGATCACCACCCCACCGATGGCCGTCTGGCCGTCCATAGCGACGGAACTGCGGTTGATGATGGCGATGCCGCCGGCGGCACGCAGGTACGGGGATATCGCCCCGCGCGGGCTGATGCGAAACACGCCGCCCACGGTGGCCAGGACGGTGGCGGTGGACCGCGACTTGCCGTCGATGTCGTCGCAAGCAGTGGCGACGTTCGAGTCGCCGGTGGTGAAGACGAGATTGCACTCGTCCTCGTAGTTGGTGCCCAGGAAGAAGATCTCTCCCGATAGGCCCAGCGACTTCTTGGGGAAATACATGCCGTAGAACATCAAGCCGAGGCCACCGTCCATTGCGCGTGTGAGAGCGATCGTGCTAGGCAGCGAGTCGCTTATCTGAAGCGGCTGGTCGGGGACGGCCCACAGGCTGGTGCTGGTGGTGAAGGTACCCGCCACGCCAAATATCAGATTGGCCTGCGATCCGGTCGCGCCACCCTCCTGCCCTTGTGCCAAGGCAGGGCCGGGGGCCAGCGCCAACGCCAACGCCAGCACTGCTCCCGATCGCTTCATGTCACCCCCTGGGCTAGGCCCCTGCCGTGAGACTCGTGGCGGGCCCACAAGCCCGGATGTGCCCTTCGAGACGACCAGCGTTCCCCTAAGCACACAGTCTACCGGTACCGGCGGCCCCGGTGCCCTTCAATATATGACGGCATTTCGTGATAACATGGCATTTCAGGCCTGGGTCCCGCCACCATCACTCGGGCCGATGGTAGTCCGGGGTGCCGCTCACCGCCCTCCCCACCAGCGTCATCCCCGACCGCTTGGCGATGTCGCCTGCCAGGCTCGACGGGACCGACGGGGTGGCGATGTACGCCAAGCTCGCGCGTGAGGCCTTGAAGGCCAGCTCGGCGCTGATCCGGCCGGTCACCAACAGTCCCATGGTGGTGATCGCGCGCCGCTCCAGCAAGGCTATCCCGATCACCTTGTCCACCGCGTTGTGCCGGCCGATGTCCTCGGCGTGACTCACCAGGCGGGTGCCGTCCGTCAGCGCCGCCGCGTGGATGCCGCCGGTGTCGCGGTAGCGTTCGCCGCGCTGGAACAGCGACTTCAACAGGGCCCGCAGTTGCCTGGGCTCCGGTGGGGGGAGGTACACGCCGTGCTGAACCGTCGAGGGGTCGGCCAGGAACGTGCTCACCGCCCCGCAGCCCGAGGCCAACACCTTGCGCCGCTCCTCGGCGGCCACGGCGGTGAGATTGGCCTCGGGGACGTCAGCCCAGAACCCGAGCTCGGTGGCGCAGGGCCGCAGTTGAACCTCGTCGAGAGATGAGATGTAGCCTTCGCCATGCAGTCAGCCGATGGCCAATTCCTCGAGCAGGTCGGGCGTGCACATCCACGTCACGGCCGGTGACCCGTTGATCTCGAGCCAGACCGCGACTTCCTCGACCACCGCGAAGTGGCCCAGGCGGCCGCCCCGCTTAACGGGGCGCTTAGGGGTCGGTTGGTCCGGTGCAGTCGGCATAAAGGGTGGCGTCTTCCGCCAGGCGGACGCGATCGAGGCGGACGCCCGGGGGCAACCGCCGCGCTAGGCGAGGGAACAGGTAGGCCGCCATGGCTTCGCAGGTGGGGAGGAGCTTGCCGTAGGAGAACTCCGGCACCACCAGGTTGATGTGCTGGCCGTCGAGGACGTCGACGACTTCCTCCCCAAGGATACCGTCGAGCACACCCAGGTCCATGATGGTGCCGTCGGCGCCGAGGGGGCCGCTGACCGTGGCGCTGCAACGATAGGTGTGGCCGTGGCCCGGCGCCGCTCCCAGGGCGCCGAACGCTGTACGATTTTCATCGTCGGACCAGTCGGGAACGTGGTAGCGGTGGTAGGCCGAAAACGTCACCGTGCGGGTGAGCGATACGGCCATGGTCAGAACGACACTCCCAAGCCGGCTTGCAGCCACGGGGAGACGACCCACTGGCCGGCGCTGGACGTGACGGTAAATGCCGGTGGGAAGCTCAGCTTCCAGAACTGGGCTCGGGCCTCGAGTCGTAGATGAAACGTCTGCGACAGCATGACCCGGGTCCCCAGGGTCGGGGTCAGGTAGATCTTGTTGCCGAACACGAAATCGCCGGTATTGAGCGGCGAGTCTTCGCCGAGGGCCAAGCCGATCGTAGCCGCGAAGTAGGGTGCCAACCGTTTCCAGCTCTTGCCGCCGGTAAGGTTGATTTGCGCCGTGAAGTCGAACATGAGCACTTGCTGCGGTATCGGGCCGATGGTTTCCAGCACGGGGACCGAGTCCAGCGTGGGCCGGATGATGAACCGTTCGAGATCGGCGACGGCGAACCCGAACCCAAATTGGATGGTGCCCGCCGCGCGGAGGTCGAACCGGCCGCCGACCGTCGGGCCGTTGTGGGGACCCACCCCCAGCGACCCGCCGCTGCCGCCAAAATAGCCGACCATTAAGGTGAGCGATTTGCCTTTGGTGATTTCCCGGTAGGGTGACTTTCGCGGCTCGTACCCTACCTGGGCCTGGCCGGCGGTTACCACCGCGGCAAGCAGCACTCCGCTCAGAATGACACGTCGCATATCGTCCTATGACTCCCGTAAGTCTCGCCCGGTCATCTCCGGCGGCGGTTCGATGTTCAACAACTGGAGCACCGTCGGCCCGATATCGCACAGGGCGCCGCCGGATCGCAGAGTGTCGGCGCCGGCCCTGAGGGCCACCAACGGCACGGGATTGGTGGTGTGTGCCGTGTGGGGCTCGCCCGTCTCGGGGTCGACCATCACTTCGCAGTTGCCATGGTCTGCCGTAATCAACACGCAGGCACCGGTTTGTTCCGCACTTGCCAGCGCCCTGCCGAGGCACCGGTCCACCGTTTCGACCGCCGTGATGATGGCGGGCTGGACGCCGGTGTGCCCCACCATGTCGGCGTTGGCATAGTTGCACAAGATGAAATCGTGCTCCCGCGACTCGATGGCTCGGCACAACCCATCGGTGATTCCCACGGCACTCATTTCAGGCGCCAGGTCGTACGTCGGGACGTCTCTCCGTGAGGGCACCAGATACCGCTTTTCGTTGGCCATCGGCGGCTCGTACCCTCCGTTGAAAAAGTATGTCACGTGGGGGTACTTCTCCGTTTCCGCCGTGCGAAACTGTGACCGTCCGTTATCCGCCAGCATTTCCCCGACGATCCGCGCCATGGAGACCGGCGGAAACGCCTGCGGCACCGGCAGTGCTCGATCGTATTGAGTCATCGTCGCCAGCGACACCGCCGGACGGTCGGCAACGGGGAACTCGTCGAAGCCGTCCTCCACCAGCGCTCTGACTATCTGCCGCATCCGGTCGCTCCGGAAATTGAAGCAGAACACGCCGTCGCCGTTGCGGATGGTCGCCAGCGGGCTGTCACGGTCGTCGGTCAGTACGATCGGCGTGACGAACTCGTCGGTTTCGCCCCGGTCGTAGGCTGCCTGGACCGCGGCTGAGGCGTCTCGCTCCCGGGCGCCGATCCCTCGCACCATGGCCTGGTACGCCAGTTCGGTTCTGTCCCAGCGCTGGTCGCGGTCCATGGCATAGTAGCGGCCCGTCAGGGTTGCCAGAAATCCACGTTCACCGGTGATCCGTGCCAGGTCGTTCGTCAGGGTCTCCACCACCCCGCGTCCCGACGTGGGCGGCGAGTCCCGGCCGTCGAGAAAGCCATGGATGGCGATGGCGCGAACGTCCTGCCGCGCCGCCACCTCGAGGCACGCCTTGAGGTGGCGGTCGATGGCGTGGACACCGCCGAACCCCAGCAGGCCGAGGAGGTGGAGTGTGCCGTCGCTGGCGGCAACCTGGCGACACAGTTGCAGCAATGCTTTGTTGTGGGACCACTTCCCCGTGGCGATGGCATCGTCGATCCGGACGATATCCTGCATCACCACTCGCCCGGCGCCGAGGTTCAGGTGCCCGACCTCGCTGTTGCCCATCTGTCCCGCAGGCAAGCCCACCGCGCGGCCACTCGCCTCGAGCAGGGTCCGGGGCGACCCATGCCACAGGGTGTGCCACACCGGCGTGTTGGCCAGTTCGATGGCATTGCCTTCTGTGGCCGCACTGTAGCCCCATCCGTCGAGGACGATCAAGACGACTTGGCTCGAGGGGTCCCGGCGGTTTGACATGCTACTCCAGGGTTTCTACTATGCCCAGCGTGACCGACGCGCCGCAATCTAGTCCCGCCTCAGCGCGGCTACCAGCCTTTCTCCTGGCGCTGATATTGCTCGCCAACAGCGCCGCGAGCCAGGAACAAGCCACGTCTATCCAGGCCGGCCCCTTTCAGCGATCTGCCAGCGGCATCCAGCTGGGTAGCATCCTGGCAGGCGCCCCGGTCGTCGTCGATTCGACGGCCGGAAACTGGCGCCACATAGTGCTCGAGGGCTGGATCTTCACCGCCTCGACCCGGACCGACCGGCGTGAAGGATTCGACCTGTCTGTCCGCGTGGCGCCGACCGAGAACCTGAGAATCGAACCAAACGGGACCATTATCGCCCGCCTGGCGGAAGGAGCGCTCCTCCGCCGGGTACGGACGCGGGGCGGCTGGACCTTGGTGCGGCGGGAGGGCTGGGTGCCGTCCCGCACGCTGCCCGAGGATCGAACCATCCCGGTGGTGGCCATCATCGATTATCTGCCCGACACCAGCAGGGTCGAGGTGTCCGCCCCGACAACCCTCATGCAGCAGCCGGAGGGGAACGTCGTGGGGACCCTGGCGGAGGGGGCCACGGCCCAGGTACTGGCCCGGTCCGGCGAGTGGGCCCGGGTCCGGGTAGAGGGTTGGGTCCACCGGGATTCCTTGAGACCGGTGGCCGGCGGCGCCCTGGTGGGTGTCACCGCCTCGGAGGTTAGGGCCAACCCCGAGCGGTACCTTGGCCGTGTTGTCGACTGGAAACTCCAGTTCGTGGCCATCCAGACCGCCGATGAGCTCCGCCCCGAAATCCCCGTCGGCCAGCGCTACCTCCTCACCCGGGGGCCCGCGCCCGAAGCCGGGTTCGTGTACGTGGTCATCGACCAAGCGGAACTCGGGCGATTTCGCTCGCTCCAACCGTTGCAGGATCTGATGATGCGAGTGCGAATTCTGGCCTCACGGACCAGGTACCTCCCCAATCCCGTGGTTCAGTTGCTTGCCATCCTCGAGACGGAACCCTGAGGCCGGCCGCCCGGAAGGTCGTCTTGGGGGGAACTGGCGTTGGGCCGGGGGCCGTGCCACCTTTGAACACTGAACGTCCTACCGACCAACCCGGCCCACGGGGGTTTCCCTGGGGCCTGGAGGAGCCATGAACGATCTCCTCACACAAAGGATCATGCGGAACCTCGAGAATCTCGATGACGAGCGGGGATACCGCATTCTCGATTTCATCGAGTTCCTGAACAGCAAGTACGCCGACCGGTCCAACCCTTCCGGATTGTTTGCCAAGATCACCGACACGGTGGAGGACACCATGCGGGCCGGCAAACTCCCGTTGCAGGCCATCTCCGGTACCATGGGACTCATGGACAGCGCCGGCAAAGTAGATCGGAAGAGCACACGTCTGAACTCCAGTCACACTGATATATCTCGTATGCCGTCTTCTGCTTGAAA
>CAJVYZ010000161.1 GCA_913009915.1 uncultured Gemmatimonadota bacterium
ACACCGACACGGACTGCATAGGAGAACGGCAGCGGAGACGCAGAAGCGGCCTTGAGGTATTCGACGACGGTCTCCTGCTCGGGTTGGCAGGCCGCCAACGCCGCTACGGTACAGACGATGGTAAAAAGACGCATGGTAGCGCTCGCGGTTGGAGGAACTGCCGGGCACAGCCGCCGGAGGAGCGGCGTATCCGGCAGCACGTCGATCGGGTAGTCCCGACCGTTGCCGCTGAGAGTGACCTCAGCCATAAGATTACCTCTTCGGAATTGGCCCTGAACCCCTACGTCCTACGCCCTACGCCCCACCGATCTCACACCGTCCCCTTCACTTCGGACCTGGCCACCATCCAACACCGGCCATCCCGTTCCACCCAAAACCGGACCCATGAGGCCCAAAAGTACCAGTCGGACGAGTCGCGCATCGGCCGCACCGTTTGTTGCGTCACGTCCAGCAACACCCTGCCCGTGCCCTTGACCCTCATCAGCCCGGAGAACCGCACGTTGACTCCGGTGGAGTCTACCTCGCACCGGCTGTCGTCGTCCGCCTGGCACGGCTGGACGAAGCGCCCGCTCGCCATGAAATGATCCACCAAGGCCTGCTCATGCAGCCGGGTGAATTCCTCATCCCGTCCGACGGTTTCGACCCGTGGATCCAAATACAGGGCGGTGGTGCCATAGAGGTTCCGGAGACTGTCGAGGACGGCATCATAGATGGCCCGCTGGCTGGCGACGGTGAGGGTGTCCCCGCTACCCGTCTCGAGGCTGTCGGGCACACACACCCCCACGGTGACCCTCACCGCGGGACGGTCATCGGCCCGCCCGCAGGCCGCGAGCGCACCAATCCATAGCAACACCGCTACCCGGAAATATCGATCGTGGGACATGGAATCTCGAATCGTCGCGCAGTGGCTTCCGGTGGACTAGCCGCTAGTCCCGGGAGACGAGGACGTGTCGAAGAGGTGCACCACCTGCCGCTGAACCTTCAATACCAGCTCCACCCGGCGGTGCGCCCGTCGTGCGGGCACTTCATGGCGCACGAGATCGTGTGCCACCTCTTCCGGGGTCAGCCCCTCCTGCAAGAGATGGATGATCCTGCGCGTCTCTTCCTGCTGCCCGAGTACGTCGCCACCGCCCCGGCCCAACAGCCGGTCGAGAATAGTCACGGACCGGCATACAGCCGGCGACGGCAAGCCCCAGACATGGCCACGCCAATCCCACGACTGCGCCCCAGAGGCGAATAGACGCTCCATGACCCGGCTTGCCAGCCGCGGTCGCTTGCCCTGGTGACTCCCCTATCCCGGGTAGCATTACCCCTCCTCCTCCGCCAGGCGTCGCAGATGACTGCCGATCATGACTCCGCCCGCACCGATGAAGGGGATGAGGAAGTTATACCAGATGGGTTGTACCGCCTCGGATGACCCGGCAAAGGCGTTCATGCCCTCGGTCGATATGCTGTCGGCCACCTGTTGGGCCGCCGATTGATCGGTGAACAGGTGGGCGACCGCCATGATGAGCCCCACGCCCAGGATGACACCCGCCAGCACCTGGACCGGCACCACGGAGTCGCCGGCGGAAATCCACTGGGTGACATAGCCGCCGGCGATGGCAGCCATGAGACTGAGCGGCAGATTGAGCCCGATCCAAGCCAGGGTGACGTGCGTCGTTCCAGGCTGGTAGGCGAACGACGGACCCAGAACGGTCCACGCGAGCGTGAGGGTGACCAGGACGAGGATCACCATGACCAGGTACCCGGCAATGACCGCGAGAATGGGTCGCATCGATGCATCCGCCTTGTGAATGAGATCGTTCAGCAAGGTACCGAACAATCGAGGGAGGTGGCAAATCGGGAGGTCACGGCGAGGTCACGGCCCCGTGTGACCATGGAAGCACAGTCTACCCAACCCCGGAGCGACCGTGCGCTTAGCCCTGCCTCCCCTCCCCCTGCGAACCGCGTTATTGACAGTGGCCCTGGTGGGCCTTCCCACGGCCTCCCAGGCCCAGTTCGGCCGTCCACCCTGGCAGCCGCGTCCCTGGCAGGCTGTGCCGACGGCCCAACTCACAGTGGAACCGGTGGGCCCAGAGGCGCCGTCTCACGGTCATCCGCTGCTGTTGGTCGCCGGCGGGTTAGCTGGATACGCTGCCATGCGCAGTCTATTTGCCGTGACCGCGCACCTGGCGGAGGGGGAGAGCGACTGCCGCCCCGGGCTGTGTCTCTCCACGATTACCGTCGTGGCTGCCGCACTGGCGGCCCCGACCCTGGTCCCGCTCGGTGTTCATCTGGCCAACGGTAGCCAGGGAGATCTCGGCGTGGATGTGCTTTTCTCGACGGCCGTTGGACTGGGGGTGCTGTTCATCGGCGCCCACTCGGGAGTGTCCGCCGAGGGGCTGCTCGTTGCCGTTCCGGTCGGCCAGATCCTGGCCGCGGTTGCCGCGGAAATCATGGTTTCGCGCCGACCTCCGGCGCTTCCAGATCAGTAGGGATCGGGCCGGTGTCCCCGGGCACATAGCATTGCAGGCCCACCGGGCGCAGGCCGGCCTCGTGGAACATCCGGCGATACTCCCGGGCGGTTCGTCGCCGGAAGCCTTCCATGTCGCCGGTGATTTCATCCGCCCCGGTGTACGCCTCCAGGTACGCCACTCCGTCGAGGTAGTCGGCGATGACGGCCAGGCCGCGCCTGAGCTCCGGTGCCCTCAAGTAGTGGAGTACGTCGCAGGCCACGATGAGGTCGTATCCCTCGGTCAGGCCCAGGGCATCGAGATCGCCGAACGTCCCCAGCCGGATGTTCCGCCGCTTGCCGAAGCGCCGCACCACGTACTCGCTGGCATCCACACCGGCGTACCGCGATCCCGGCCGCAGTCGCTGCAGGATCGGCTGCCACACTCCCTCACCGCAGCCGACGTCGAGCACGGAGCGAATCTTCCGGCCCAACAGGTGCTCGGTGATGCCCACCACCATACCAACCTTGCGCTCGACCTCGGCCCGGCTGGTGACCCTACTCCCTGGGGATCGATACCAGGTGTCGAAGTAGGCGCGATCGTACTGCTTCACCGTGCTGCGCTCCAAGTGCGACTGGTTGCCACGGGTCGGCCGCGGGTGCCACCGTAATACTCGAGCAAGGCCTCCAGCAGCTGGGTTTCCATGGTGGGGGGCCACGCCGGGCCTAGTTGCCGGCCCGAAGCCCTTCCTCCGGCGGCATGATCTGATCGAGAGTCCACCGCGGCACTTGATAGACCGTTTCGTCCCCTGTGACGCGAACCGCGAAACCGGCCTCGCCGCCGATACTGTCGTAGACGATGGCCGCAAGGGTATCTCCGGCGGCATCGAACAGCGTGATCCGGCGGTCGGGGATTCGGAAGTCGGCGGCGGCCCGATGCTCGCCGTCGGCAATGCGCCTAGCCTGCAGAGGCTGGAACCGCGAGAGCATCAGGGCCACTTTCTCCAGGTCGACGGCGGCTCCGGAAGAGAGTGCCCAGCCTCCATCTCGGCGGGCGAGCACGTATCGGATCCCCGCGCGGTCGACCTCAACTCGAGCGATCGATTCCATCGGAACGTCCACCAGAACCTTGTTCCGCCAGTCGTTCACCCGGAGGGCGACGAGTTGGGTGAGCGGGCCGTCGTAGCGGTACACCAGGTCATCGCCTTCGTTCCTGGCGTATATGGATGACTCGCCGGCGCCTTTGTTGCCGAACAGCACTGTGGCGACCACATCGTCACCCCGGAACAACGTGAACGTCGTACCGGAGCCATCGACACCCATGCGCCCGTGGACCGCGGCGCTCGTCGCCACGATTTCGCTGCCGACCGAGTCCTGGAGGGCGGTAAACAACGTGGCCAATCGCGTGTTATCGATCTCGAAGCCGTTGACCGTCCACGTCCCGCCGGTCCTCCTTAGCTCCACCGTGTCTTCGAGCGAGGCGAAGACGATCCGATCGACACCTTCGACCTGCTCCGGCAGCACCCGGCGGGTTTCCCGGTCGTCCGGTTGCTCCGCGGTCCGCTCCGACACGACCCAGAGGAGCACGGCCATCACCATGGCCACAGCCGCCCATTTCAATTGCCGCGGGCTCATGCGGCCTCCGGCTGCGTGGTTACCGTATACGTCCGTCGAGTGAGCCGCTTCCGGCGCCACATGCGGAAGGCGCCGAACAGGATGAGCAGAAGTGGCACCCCGATCAGGTTGCCGTAGTGGACCAGGGCAGCCGTACGCTCTCCTTCGAACACCAGCGCCGGCGGCGAGCGGTCCTTGGCGCGTATGGCGATCAAACCCTCTTCCTGCGCCAGCCAGTCGACGGCGTTGAGTACGAACGTCACGTTCTGCCGCGCCGAGCCGATCCACTGGTCGGCGGCGAAGTCGGGGTTGCCGACGACGATCAGCCGCCCCGAGGGGACGGAATCGGCACCCGAGGCGCCAGGATTGACCTGAACGGCCGTCAGCACCGGCCGGCCACCGACCGGAGGGTACTCGGTTCGCTGCAGATCGATGAAGGCGGTCCGCTCTTCCGCCCCCGCGTTCGGGCTAGTCATCAGCAGTGGCGTGATCGATCCCGGCGCGGCACCGGTGGTATCGATACCGCTGGTCCACGGCAGAAAGACACTGGCGATGTCCCGGTTGACGTTGCTCGCGTGAGTCGACAGGGAACGCAGCCAGAATGGATAGCTCACCAGCACGTTGCCGAACGATCCCCGCATCGATGCAGGGTGATTGGATGCCAGGTCGAACACCATGTCGTTCCGGATGCGCACTCCGAACGGCTGGAGCATCCGATTCCATCCCACGGATCGCTCCGTGGCAATCATCTGGTCGCGGACCGCCTGTATTTCCATGCCTCTCCCCATGACCAGCGCCCCACCCCCACCATCGAAGAACCGAGCGAGCTTGTCGGCCACCGAGTCGGCCATGGCGTAGGGCGTTCCGGCGAGCACCAGGACGGCCAGGTCACCCGGATCGAGAGAATCGGTTTCCAGGGATACTCGGCGCACCTCGAAATTCTCGCCCAGGGCCGCCTCGAGACCGGCGTAGCTGGCCCCCTGTTGCTGGCCCAGCGGTGGCGGCTCGAGGTAGAGACCCACCGTCGACCGGCCCTCGCGCGTTAGCCCTCGAATGAACGAGGCCAAGCGATATTCGAGATCGTCGGTACCCTGAATGGCCGGAATGGTCTCGTGCTGGCCGGCATACTGCACCGTCAGCCCGAAGTATCCCTTCTTCACCTCGAACTCGGACTTCCGGGCGACAGTGAACTGCACCTCCAGCACTCCCAGCGACTTGGCCTCCTCGGCGATGGCGGGATCCTTGGCCGGATCGAGTACCACCAGGCGAAGATTGCCGCCACCGGCCGAACGGAAGTCAGCCAGCATATCGTTGACGGGTTGCTTGGCCAGCGCCACTTCCGGCGGCAAGGCGTTGTCGCTCGACACGAAGAACCGGATCGTCACCAGGTCGGGCAGGTTCTCCAGGATGGCCTTGGTGGCCGGCGAGAGCGTGTAGGCCTTGCCTGGCGTAAGATCTAGGCGCCCGCCGATGCGCCGTCCGAACAGGTTCACCACGATCAGCGTCACCACCAGCATGGCGGTGCCCAGTCGCAATCGCGCGAGCGTCCTGCCCCGCGGGGCCAGCTTGCGGCCCATCAGGGCGCCGTAGGCAAGTACCAGGAAGATGGCGGCCAGGGAGAAGAAGTAGACCAGATCCCGGAGATCGATCACCCCGCGGGCAATGCTGGCGAAGTGCGCCACGATGGCCAGGCGTGCCAGCGCGGCACCGATCGCCGGCGGCGCTCCCATGAGTACCGGTGGGAGCCCGATCAACAAGAACACGAACATGACGGCCACGCCCACGATGAACGCCGTCACCTGGTTCCGCCCCAAACTGGAGGCCCACATCCCGATGGCCGCGAAGCCCGCCGCCAGAAGTGCGGCGCCGGCGTACTGGGCGGCCACGACGCCCACCGGAATGTCGGCGCCCAGGCTCAACCCCAGGGGAATGGGGAGGGTGAGCGCCAGGCCGAGCCAGATGAACGACACCAGGCCCAGGTACTTGCCCACCAGGAGTTCGAGCTCCGTGACCGGCTGGGCCAGCACCACCTCGATCGTTCCGGCACGGATATCCTCGGCCAACGCTCCCATGGTCACCGCCGGCACGAACAGCAGCATCAACCAGGGGAGGAACTCGAGCATCGGTCGCAGCGTGGCGACCCCGAACAGGAAGGCCGATCGAAAGAACAGGAAATCGTTCAGCGCCACGAAGACGACCAGTAGGATGTACCCCATTGGGTGATCGAACATCGACCGCAATTCGCGGCGGGCTATGATCCACATGGCTTTCATGAAGGCTCCGACACAGTCAGCTCCCGGAACAGATGCTCCAGGCTTCGGGTCCGCTGATGCAGTTCATAAAGGGTCCAGCCCTTGGCCTTGGCCAGACCAAAAATATCGGGCCGGATGTCGTGCGCCTGATCGGCGACCACGGTCACCGCCACACGCCCGTCACCGTGCTCATGCGTTTCCGAGACCCGCTGCACCCCCTCCAGGGCTTCGAGCTCCGCCGCCACCCCGGCACCACTCGCCTCCACCCTGACCTCGACCGAGATCGGAAGAGCGTCGTGTAGGGAAAGAGTGTAGATCTCGGTGGTCGCCGTA
>CAJVYZ010000162.1 GCA_913009915.1 uncultured Gemmatimonadota bacterium
AAGGATCTGTTCTATGTTATCGAGTTGTTGGATCGTGCAAACGGGCTTTCGGTAAGATGCCGTGATGACGTTATTGCAGCAGACGTTCGCTGGAGTAGGCGCGTCGATCAATTGGTTGAAGTGCTCGGCAGAAGGGTGGGTGAGGCGCACTTTCTCACGGCCCTTGCCGAACAATACCCTTTTGAGAGGCGGCCACCCAACGCGTACGTTGAACGAGAAGTCCGTACGTGGCTCGAGCAGCTGCAGGAAGCCCGGGGGCAATAATACGAGCCACTCGGTGGGGCAAGAGACTCCTCGCCAGTTCCGGTGCCGCTTACAACAGCGAACGCCTCGGGTTCGCGCTGTTGGATTACTTGCAGACCTTGGAAACCGCGTTGAAGCCCGTGTCGGTGCTATAGAGTTCTTGACCCCATCCCCCTGATTAGTGTGAGTTCGACGGGGGACACCCACGCCACCACGAGAAACCTACCGGCCGCGCCTGATAAGCGCGACGTCGACCGTTCAAGTCTTGCCGGGCCTACAAGCCCCCTAGGAAGCTGGCGCCGACTCCGCCCGGTGCTCCCCACTCGGCGCGTCGACCGAGTCTATCAGCACCACGATGGCGGTGATGTTGTCCAGCCCGCCGCGATGATTGGCCTCCGCGATCATCCGGTCGACCCACTCCTGCGGACCGCCCTCGTCCGACAGGATTTCCATCAACTGCTCGTCTTCCAGCATACCCGTCAATCCGTCCGACGCCAGCAGCAGGAGGTCGTCGGTCCGCAGGTCGCCGAAGTAGACGTCGGGGACCACTTCCGCTCCGGCGCCGACACAGCGGGTGATCACGTTGCTGTAGGGGTGGACCCGCGCCTGTTCCGGAGTGAGCAACCCGGCGTCGACCTGCTCTTGCACGTAGGAGTGGTCTTTGGTGATCTGCAACAAGCGCCCGTCTCTGAGCAGATACGCCCGGCTGTCGCCGACCTGACCGATGATGTAGCGGCCCGGGAGAAGCGATAGCATCGTGGCGGTGGTGCCCATGCCGCGCTTGTCCTGTTCCGAGAGGGTCCGTTCGAAGATGGCCGAATTGGCGGCGACGACGGCCCGCTGCACCCGCATCATGGCTTCATCGTCGGGCATACCCCGCAGGCTGTCCAGTTCGCGGGAGATTATGTCCACCGCCATCTCGCTGGCCACCTCACCGGCCGCGTGGCCACCCATCCCGTCGGCCACGATGAACAGTCCCCGGTCAGCCAACATCAGGTAGTTGTCTTCGTTCCCGGAGCGGACGACTCCGACGTCGGTTCGCGCGGCGCAGGAAAATTGCATGGTGTCGTTACCGCCCGGCCAGGAAGTAGTAGATGGCCAGCGCCACAGCGGCAATGATAAGCGGCATGAGAAGCCAGTGCCCGCCTGCCGACTTCTGCGGTGAAGCAACGATCTTCGGAGCCGGGGCTTTCGCTGCGGCACGATCGTCGGGCCGGGCGGCCACCGCCGCCGGGGGCGGCGGTACGCTCCCCCCCCCCAGCGCCGGCATCACGGCCGTGCCCGGCTGGACTTCGATGGCGGGACCGTCTTCGGCCGGGTCGAACAGCATCGGCACCTCACCAAGGACGATGGTGGATCCCGGTGACAGCGGCGTCTCGTCCTCGACGGGGACGCCGTCGACGGTGGTCCCGTTGGTCGACCCCAGGTCTGACAGAACCCAGACTTCGTCCCGCCGCTGGAGCTTGGCGTGGGCCTGGCTCACGCTCTCGTGGCCCACCACGATGTCGTTGTACTCCGCCCGGCCGATGTTGACGACCGGTACCCGCACGGTGAAGCGCTCGCCTTTGAGCGACCCCTTTCGTACCAGCAGCGTAGCCAGCACCTCGCCACCCGCTCCCTCCGTCTTGGGCTTGAGCGTGGCTGGATCGAACGCCGGCATGCCCATCATCGTGTTGCTGAGCCGTGCCGCCGCCCCGGCTGGTACCTCCGGCTTGGGCTTCAGGGTGGCCGGATCGAACGCCGGCAAACCCATCATGGTGCTGTTGAGCCGCGCCACCGCTCCGGGCGGCGGGGTGGCAAGACGCGGCGACGGTGAAGGCCGTGGTGGCGCTACGGCAGGTTCGGTTTCCTCGGCGTAAAACCGAAATTCGTCGGCGCCGATGCGCACCACGTCCGCCCGGACCAGAACCCGGGAACCCTGCACCCGATCCTCGTTGACGAAGGTCCCGTTGGTGCTCGAGTCGTTCAGCACGTAGCCCTGCGGCGTCGGCAGGATTTGCGCGTGCCTGCGGGACACCTCGCCCGAGGTGACGACGATGTCCGACCCGGCGTCGCGACCGAAGAACACGCCTTGCTCGCCCACGGCGTACTCGCGACCGTCGGTGAGGCACACCAGGCGCCCGCCGCTGAGAGGGTTTGCCGGAGCGGGCACCTCCGGGCCGGCCGGCCCCAGAATGGCGGCCAGGTCGGCGACGTTGATGTGCTGGGTGCTGCCGACGTTGGCCGCTTCGACGACCAGGATGTCCTGCCCGGCGATGGTGATCCTGTCGCCGTGAAGCACGGGTGTCGGATCGCTGCCGAGCAGGACCCCGTTGACGTACACCTCGGCAGAGGGGTCCGCCGACTGGACGGCCACCGACCCGTCACTCATCGCCGTGACCAGCGCGTGTCGTGGCAGCACGCCCTCCTGGGTCAAGAGGATGGGACAGCCGTCGCCGGATCCGAGCACCAGCGCCTCAGTGCCTACCGGATACTGCCGGCCGTCGATCTCCAGTCGGATCATCGCTGCTGCAGGTCCTTGGAAATAGGGTTTCCTAACGTACCCGCAGCAATTTTTGCGCGCAAGCGAGGCTCATGAGTGCTAGCCACTGGAATCCACCATGGCTTGGGCCACCATTTCGGCGGTATCCTCCTCCAGATCCTTGGTCCCCTGCTTGAGCCAGGAGTAGAACACCACGGCCCCGAACGCCAAGGTGAAATAGCTGAGGATGGCCCGCCAGATGAGGGTGTAGAGCGGTACCAGCTCACTGGTAACGTACACCGACATCACCAGGGCCGAGGTGACCTCCGCCACCCCCGAGGCCCCGGGCGTCGGGGCGAAGTAGAGCAGGAACATCAACAGCGTCTGGACCAGCAGAATATCGACGAACTGGGCTTCGATGCCGATCGCCCGCAGCGCGACGTATCCTGCCAGCAACTTGTTGGTGTGCGACGGGGCCGAGAGGATGATGCACCACACCAGGGCCAACCACCCCTTCGGGGTATTGAACTTCACCACACTGTCATGTACCTGGTCGATCCCGGCGCGGAGCTTCTCCACCCGGTTCGCCACCCGGCTGCTCCTGCTGCTTATGTGATCCGCCAGCCAGTGCAGGAGGTTCCGGGCCAACTGGGGGAAGACAATGACCACCAGCAGCAACACGCCCAGGCCGACGAAGATCGACAGGCTCCCGAGAAACAGGTCGTATAGCGACAGCCCGAGGAGATCCCCTTTCTCACCCAGGGATTTACCGGCGCCGAGGAGGATGGCCAGTGGTCCGGCGATGGCGAAGAAGGCCACCGTGGCTATGAACGTCATGAGCGTTCCCGTCATCGCCACCGGGACCGGGACCCCGTACCGCTTCATGGTATAGATCATCATGGGCGCCGCGCCGGACTGGAACGGCGTCAGGTAAGCGGCCCACGCACTCATCCCGCCGGCCAGGATCATGCCCTTGAGCGGGGGATCGGGGTGAATCTGGCGCACCACCACCCACAGGCGGAGCCCGCCCCCAATCCAGTCCATCGACGCCAGCACGACCCCGACAGCGATCCACTCCCAGTGGATGGTCCCCAACGACCGAAAGAAGGCGGGAATGTTGCCGGTGTAGAACAGCACCGCCGCGAACCCCGCCAGGGAGATTCCGACGAAGACCTCGAAACCCCTGAGGAGGAGTTTCGGTGAGAGGATGTTGCCTTTAGCCATGAAGGAGGGAAAGCTAGCGCCGGGATCGGGATGGAGCTAGGCGGGGGAGACAGCGGGGGCAGCGGGGGCAGCGAGGGCAGCGGGGGCGGGGGGGCGGGGGGGGCGTACAGCCACCAGCCACCAGCCGATTACCTTCCTTCATGCTCGCTGGCTCCTCCATCCGTATCGTCAACGCCCGGCTGCACAACCTCAAAGGCGTGACGGTCGATCTCCCGCACCGCCAGCTGATCGTGATCACCGGCCCTTCGGGGTCCGGCAAGAGCAGCTTGGCGTTCGATACCCTCTATGCCGAGGGCCAGCGGCGCTACATCCAATCCCTGTCCACCTACGCCAAGCAGTTCCTGGAGCGAGTGGCCAAGCCGCCGGTCGACCTGCTCGAGGGATTGGCCCCGGCGGTCGCCATCGAACAGCGCAACCCAGCCGTTTCCAGCCGGTCCACCGTGGGCACCGCCACGGAAGTGTACGATTTCATGCGGCTCCTGTGGGCCCGGGTGGGCACCACATGGTGCCGGCGCTGCGGAGAACTGGTCCGGCGGGACACGCCGCAAGCCGCGGCCACGGCGACGCTGGAGACGATTACCGGGAGGTTTCAGGTGACCTTCCCGCTGCCCGAGGCGGCTCGCGGAAATCACGACACGGTGGTGGAGAATCTCCTGGCACTGGGATTCGTGCGGGCGATCATCGACGGCACGGCAGAGCGCCTGGAGTCCCTCCCCAAGAAACTCGACCTGTCGCGGGCCGGGGAGGTCCTGGTGGTGGTGGACCGGCTGAGCACCGGCGCCGCCGCTCGGGGACGGCTGGTCGAGGCCGTGGCGACGGCGTTTCAGGAAGGCGAAGGGATCGCCCTGGTGCTCCACGATGGGGGCCGGTTACGGTTTACCGAAACGCCGGCCTGCAGCGCCTGCGACACTCCGGCCGTGGCCCCCCGTCCCGCTCTGTTCTCGTTCAACAATCCGCAGGGAGCCTGCAACGCCTGCAACGGATTCGGCGCGGTACTGGAGTACCACGAATCCCTCATCGTGCCCGATCCCGAACGGTCCCTGGCCGACGGCGCCATCGATCCGTGGACCAAGCCGCGTTACGGCGCCCGGCGGCGGCTCCTGCTGAAGACCGCCGAAGCCCTGGGACTCGACAGCAGGAAGGCTTGGCGCCGCTTGCCGGCCAAGGGCCGCCACCAGTTGCTGCACGGCAAGCACGGCCGCTACCAAGGCATCTTCCCGTTCCTTGGCCGCCTGGAGAAGAAGCGTTACAAGCAATACGTTCGTATATTCCTGCGCCAATACCAGCTGGCCACCAGGTGTCCGGAGTGTGACGGCGCCCGTCTCAACGAACACGCCCTGGCCGTGGCGTTGGACGGTAAGTCGATCGCCCAAGTGGCCGCCTGGCCCATCGACCAAATCCACCGGTGGCTGGAACAGTTGCACCTCACCGACCACCAACGCCACGTCGCCCAGTTGATCCTGCAGCAGCTGGAGAGCCGGCTGTCGTTCCTGGGCGACGTCGGGCTGGGGTATCTGTCGCTCGATCGCCAGACGCGCACCCTGTCGGGGGGTGAGGCCCAGCGGATCGCCTTGGCCAATGCCCTCGGATCCCAGCTGGTCGATACGCTGTACGTGCTGGACGAGCCATCCGTTGGCCTGCACCCCCGCGACATCGACCGGCTGCTGGGCCTGATGCGGCGCCTGCGCGATTTCGGCAACACGGTCGTGGTGGTGGAGCACGACCTGGCCACGATCCGGGAAGCGGATTTCATGGTCGAGTTGGGCCCCGGAGCGGGGGAACACGGCGGCACGGTGGTGTACGCCGGCCACCCGGCCGGGGTAACGGAGACGCTGACCGGCGATTATTTATCCGGGCGGAAGCGGATAGGTGTCCCCAGCGCGCGCCGGCCCACCGGACCACAGTGGCTTCAGATTCGGGGGGCCCGGCTCCACAATCTCGCCGGCGTGAACGTCGACATCCCCCTGCGAACCCTGACGGCGGTGACCGGGGTCTCGGGCTCGGGCAAGAGTACCCTGCTGCACGAGGTTCTCTATCGCAACCTGTCGGCCGCGCTGACCGGATCGCACGGCGCCAAGGCTCATCTGGGAGAGGCGGTGGGCGAGGTCGACGCCATCATGGGCTGGGAGCAGCTCGAGGCCGTGGTGATGATCGACCAGTCGCCCATAGGGCGCTCACCCCGGTCGAACCCCGTCACCTACGTGAAGGGGTTCGACGACATCAGGGGACTGTTCGCTCAGCAGCCGCTGGCCAGGGAACGGCGCTACAAGGCATCGACATTCTCTTTCAATCTGCGCGGGGGCCGGTGCGAGACCTGCGAGGGAGCCGGACACGTACGGGTAGAGATGGTGTTCATGGCCGACGTGTTCGTGCCCTGTGATGCGTGCGGCGGGATGCGCTACAAGCCCGAGGTGCTGGAGGTGAAGATCAAGGGGTGCTCCATTCACGACGTCCTGCAGTGGACCGTGGATGAAGCCATCGTACGGTTTCACCACCAGCCGAAACTGGGCACGGCGTTATGGCACCTGCAGCAGGTCGGGCTGGGATACCTGCGCCTGGGCCAGCCCGCAACGACGCTGTCAGGCGGCGAGGCACAGCGGCTCAAGATCGCCCGGGAGCTGATTCAGGCGCGGAAGAAGTCGGGCGCCAAACTCTACATCCTCGACGAGCCGACCACCGGTCTACACCTCGACGACGT
>CAJVYZ010000163.1 GCA_913009915.1 uncultured Gemmatimonadota bacterium
AGGATCTTGCGCGTCCGCACGTCCCTGGCCAGCCGCACCGCCAGATCGACGTATTGGTCCTGATCGCCCGCCGCCCACTCCGGCAGGCCGACCCCGTGCAGCAGGCCGGTGCCGACGCGGCCGGCATGGGCCGCGCCGCGGAGGGTGATCACCGGCACTCCCATCCACAATGCCTCGCAGGTGGTGGTGGTGCCGTTGTAGGGGAAGGTATCCAGTGCGACGTCGACCCGGTTGTACTGCGCCAAGTGCTGCTCGATGCCCGGCATCCAGCGCAGCAGCTCCACGCGCCCGGGGTCCACGCCCTGCGCTGAGAACCGCTCGGAGTAGCGCGCGCGCGTCACCGGGTCGCAGAACGGCTTGCCCTTCATGACCAGGCGTGCCCGGGGCAGTCGCAGCAGGATCCGTGCCCAGGTCCGTATCGCCTCCGGCGTTACCTTGGAGAGATTGTTGAAGGCGCCAAACGTGAGGTGGCCGCGGGTTTGCGAGGGAGGATCGCAGAGCGACGGTGCATTCAGGGGGGGCTGATAGCACAGGAAGCCGTGCGGAAGGCGGATTAGTTCCTCGGTATGCAGGTGCTCGGTGGCGTCGGGCGGGTCGCAGATCGCGTCGGTGAGCCGGTAATCGATCGCCTCCAATCCGGTTGTATTGGGATAGCCGAGCCAGGTGATCTGCACCGGCGCCGGTTTGCGCGCGAACATCGGAAGACGGTTGGAAGTCGTGTGGCCGGTGAGGTCCACGAGCAGGTCGATGCCGTCCCGCCGGATCAGCTCGGCGACGCGCCCGTCGCCGAGCCCGCAGATGTCACGCCACGCGGCCGCATAGTGCTGTAGATGGCGGGTCACGCGGTCGGCCCGATGGACATCGGCGTAGCAGACGGCGTGGATCCGGGTGGGATCGTGATGCGTCAGCAGCGGCTCGAAGAAGAATGCCACCGAGTGGTCGCGGAAGTCCGGCGACACGTAGCCCACTCGCAGTGGACGCTCCGGGTCCGGGTCGTTGGCGTGGTCGGTCTGCGGCGCGTGGAGCCGGCGCATCCATTGCCCCCACGCGCGGTGTTCGCGGGCAACACGCCCGGAGTCGGTTTCATAGGCGTTCATGGCGAACAGCAGCGCCTGCCAGGGCTGGGTCGTCTCCGGTGCTTCCGGTTTCACCGCCAGTGCGGCGCGCAGGCAGCGATCGGTCTCCACGTGCCGGCCCTCCTCGAGCAGCAGGGCGCCGAGGTGGGTGTACGCCGCCAAGTGGTCGGGCTGCCGCTCGAGCGCCCGTCGATAGGCGGTGGCCGCGTCGGCGTAGCGTTCCCGGGCATGCAGGGCGAGGCCGAGGTTGTACCAAGCCCTCGCGGATCCGGGCGCGACGCGTAGCGCCGTTTGATAGGCCTCGACGGCGGCGTCGGGTTTTCCGAGCCCCTGCCGGGCGATACCCAGGTTGATCAGGGCGTCCGGGTGTTGCGGCTGTACCCCCAGTGCGCGTTCGTGGCACGCCGCCGCTTCCGCGTATTGACCGCGGCACTGTAGGGCGTAACCAAGGTTGTTCAGGGCATCGAAGTGATCCGGCTGGCGGTGGAGCACTTCCCGGTAGCTCGCCGCCGCCGCGGCCGGGTCGCCATTGTGCAGGCAGGCCTGGGCCAGGTTGTAATGGGTGTCAGGGTCGCCGGGCCGTAGTGCGAGGGATTTCCGGCAGCAATGGATCGCCGCCTCGAAGTCGCCGAGCCGGCCGTGGAGGGCGCCGAGCAAAAACCAATCCTGCGCATCGGCGACATCGGTGTTGCAGAGGTCCGTAAGTACCGCCAGTGCGTCTTGCCAGCGGCCCTCGCCGATGTGGGACCGGGCAAGCGTCCGCAGTCCTTCGGAGTCGCGGGGTTGCGTGCTGTCGCTCATGGGAGGGACCGTCGCACGGGCAGGGCGGATGAGGATGGGGCCGCCGGCCTGTGCCGGCCGGGGCTGCTGAAGCGGCGGGGTGCACCGGGAAGGACCGGAGAAACGGCACGGGTATCGTCGGGGCTCAGGCTTCGTGTCGTCATCGTTCGCCTCTGGTGGGCACCTTGTGGTCAGGGCGCCACAGGAACCCATTGCCCGGACTCCATCTCCGCCGGGCGCGGGGATGCTGCGGGTGCGGATCGAAAATTATACGACGCCGATGGTCCAGACGCAGTCGAATGCACAGGCCGGGCTCCCTGGTTGAAGCGTCGCTCCAGAGGCGCAGATTCGGAGGTCGAGATCGATCCTGAAAAGATCGGGCTGCATTGGCAATGCGGACCAGACTTCCCGCTCCGGCGGGCGTGGGACGGGCGGTGCCGTAGCCGAAAAGAACCTGTCCCTGGCGGCGCATGGACATCGGCCACCGGTGGGAAGCGGAAAATACGCCCGGTCCCGCGCGGTGACGGAACCGGGCGCCTCGATGGACCGGCGATTACCGCTGGCGCGAGGAGCGCCGCCGGAGGCCCATCCAGCCGATAACGGTTCCGATCAGCCACCAGCTCCCGCCGGTCAACGGGCTGGTGGTGCGTCCGTCCAAGGCACATCCGCCCGAACCGAGCCCCTGGAAGTTCGTCGTCACCGGTCCCGTTGAGGTTACGGTGCCGGTGGCGATGCCGCTGGGATCTGTGATCACGCCGTTGGCCGACCCGCTGTCGTCGTTCGGACCGCCGTCGATGATGGTCAACCTCACGCAGTAGTCACCCACAGTCAGGCCCTTCTGATAGCTCGTAGCGCTCGGCGGCGGACACACGGTCGCTGAGCCTGGGGCCGACGCGTAGCTGTTGTCGTTGTTGGTAACGAAGGGTTGCCACTTTCCTTTGATGTACTTGCGGAAGCTCGCGCCGCTGGGGATCGGCGTGGTCAGCGGCGGCATCGCCACTACTGCCTGTCCGCCAGGTGTGGACAGCGTCGCCTTGAAGTCGAAGCACCCCCCGACGCATTGCTGGATTACGTCCGGGTCCCGCGGAATGCTGGCACTGACAAGCTGCTGGGTGGTTACAAGGACAGAAGTGCCTATTTTCGGGGTAATCTTGGAGACGCCCGCGCCTCCCTGGGGTGCGGCTTTCACGGTTACCGTCACCGTAGCCGGCTTCGAAGTCTTACCGGCGCTGTCCGTAAAGGTATACATAAAGCTGTCCGTGCCCGCGAAGCTCGAGGGCGGTTTATAACTGATCTGGTTCGACGGGGTGACGACGGTCAGGATGCCGCCCTTGCTCGACGTCCCCGGCACGTTGAGGGTTACTGGTGAGGCGGGCGGGCTCTTGCCGTTAGAATCCGTGTCCTTGGAGAGCACGTCGAGGGATACGGAGGTGCCCTGTGCCGTGGTCGAGCTGTACGGGTTGGCGACCGCGGTGCCGGCGCTCGCGACGGTCAGGTTGACGGTCCCGGTGGAGGTGGTTCCGTGGCTGCCGGTAAGGGTGTAAGTGAAGGAGTCTGGCCCCGTGTAGCCGCTCGTGGACAGGTATTGGATGGGCGACGGACAGGAGGGCTGGCAGGTGGATAGCGTAAAGGGCCCGGGGTTCGGAAAGGTCACCGTCCCGTGACTCGGGGTCACGGATCCTGCGGTAACCGTGACCGTTGTACCGGCCGGTGCGGTGTCCTTGTCCAGTACATCGACCTTGCCGGCCACCCCGGACGTGACCGTCGCAGCAACCGCGTTTGCCCGGACCCCGCTCAGTAGATCGACGTTCCATACCTCGAAATACCCGTCGCCCTTGAATCCTCCCCAGTCGCTGCCCACTGCACCGCCCGATACCAGGATCGCCTGAAAATCGGGTACGCCGTCGCCGTTCAAGTCACCGGCTGCGGTGACCGGCGCGCCGTGGATCGTGGTGGTGGAGGTGCTCGCCGAGGTGGTCGAGAAGGACTGGTAGGTGGAGGTGTTAGTAGGTACCACGTTCCACCTTTCGTCATAGAGGGAGGGGAAATTCCCCACCGCGCCCTCGCGTCCGGTCGGCGTGAACGTCATGGTGCCGCCGTCGCTGATGGCGCCGGTCATGGCGCTGGTGCCCGTGGTGTCCGGGCCGCTCGACTTGCTCGCGTCGGTGTATTCGCTGAAGGTGCCACCCGCGGTGCCGGGAATGGCATCGACATTGAAGCTCTTCGTGGTGAAGGTATTGCCCGTCACGTCGATGACGAGGGAGCCGGCGTAGCCGTCGCCCGCCACTGAGGATCCACGCGTACCACCATTGGTGGAGATGGCGATGCCGTTGTCGGTCATACCCTGGGAGGAGCCGGACGGGGCGCTGCCGCCAAAGGTGAAACTCGAGTTCCACGCGCCGTCTTTGCCCACCTTATAGAAAGTTGTGCCAGAGGTGGTGTGTACAATGGGGGTCGCGTTGATGACGAGCCGATACTCCCCGTTCGGCACCAACTGCGCGGCGCTTGACGCACAAGGGACGAGCGCCGTGATCCCAATCGCGGCGCTGATCGCTACGGCCAGGGTGGTTTTTTGTGTCTTCATGGTAAATCACTCCTCCGAAAATCATTCTTGTAGGAACGCGCTTGGGCGTGCGCCGTAGTGATGCGCGCCGTCCACCCGCGCCCGCGGGCTGCATGTTGGGTGTCGCCTCAGAACTTGTAGGCGAAATCCAAGCCCAGCGTGTACTGCCACATCTGCGCGCCTATGAATTGGCCCTTGGTCCCCGTGAAAAAGGTAGTGCAACCGGGCGCGGTGCAGATCTCGGTCTTGCGCGGGACATACATGTACGCGACGGTCCACTGGGTGGTGGGCGACGGCGAGTAGCTGGCGCCAATGGAATAATGGCGCTCCACGAGCCCCGGAGCCAGTAGGTTGAACAACAGTTGGTTGTCCGGTATCGGGGACTTGCCGTAATTGTAGCCGGCGCGAAAGGTCCAGTGGTCGCTGTACCGGTAGGTGACCCCCAGTTTGTAGACGGTCATGTCCTGCCAGCCGAACCCGAAGCCGTTCGGGCTGCCGAGCATGTGGTTCGTAAAGGGCTGGCCTAAACCCGGGCCCGGATTGGCTATGGAAGGAATCTGGCCGTAGAGGATGCGCTGCACGTCGAAAGAAACCGTTACGGGCTTGATGGGAGTGATCGCGATACCCGCGCTGAAGTTGGATGGGACGTCGAATCCCCCGCCCCCCGCGAACAGGCCCCGATATTTGTCGAATTTCGTCATATAGACCTTGGACGCCCAGCTCGCACCGACCGCCAGACGGTTGTCGAGGAATCTGGCCAGGATGCCGGTGCGCACGCCCACACCGTACGCCCAGGCGCTACCCTGGTTCGTGACGTGCTTCGGGGCGCTGGAGAATGTGCTGCTGGCGAAACTGCCCATGCCGTAGGCCCGAAAACTCTGCACACCGAATATCGGAGCCACGCCGATTGCGACGGTGGGCGTAACCTTGTAACTGATCGTCGGCAGGATCAGCAATTGGGCGAGGTTGACGCCGAGCGCCTGATTGGTCGGTCTACCGGTAATCAGGTTGAAGAAATCGTAGTTGTATCGGGTGCTCATCCCGCCGTTTGCGACGACCGCCATGCCAATGCCAACCCGATTGTTCACCTGGTACGAGAAGGCCATCTCCGGGATCAGGAACAACGTGGCGCCGCTACGACCCTCTGTATTGGCGTTAGTAGTAACCAGCCCGCTTGAGCCGTTCATTGCCGCCTGCCGGTGGGGGGAAAATAGCCAAGCGCCGATGGTGACTTGGTCCGGTACGAACGCCTCGCCGGCCGGGTTGGCGGTGGTGGCGTATGCGTCCTGCGGATCTGCCGTCACGGCCCCGCCCAGGGCCAGATTCTTCATACCATAACCAGGAACGAAGTAGCCATTGGTGGCGTACGCCTGTGGTGCGGCCAACAGGCCGGCGACCACGGCAGAGCAAAGAACTATCCGTGTGCGAGAGAACATGATGGTACTCCTCCTCACTGAAAACCTTCAGTTATTCTTCATGATTTATGATTTCATGCGTAACGGTCCGATGTTTTTTCTCGCCGCGCCCGCTTTTCCCGCGCCCGGGCCGCGGACTTTTGTAATTTTGCGACGATTTGGGCAATTAGTAACGCGCGGTGTTGTCGTTGTCAAGTCACAACCAATATGCTACGCATCTCTATATGCTACGCATCTCTATAATAAGTATGCCCGTATCAGATTGTCCGGTACGAGGTACCAACCTTGCCGCCCGCCTATCGGGTACCGCTCTCTACCCTCTTTTTGGGTATGTGGTAGCCGAACCTACCGAAAGGAAGGGGGCGGAGGGAATAAACGAAGTCGATTCAGACAGTCCATCAGCTTCCGCTCGGACAGGCTGGAGAAGTCGCCACATACCTTGGACTGGGAGCCCCATGCGGCGACCGGCCTCTTCTTGGGTGAGACCAAGCCAGCGGATGGCCCGAGTGATTTCCAACGCCAAGCCGGACTTGATCTTGAGTTTGTCGGCATCAGGCAAATCCAGGTCGGCGAACACGTTGCCGTGTGTAGCTACGGGGTCAGGCTTGACATATGGGTATTCGTTGCTCTGGAAACGGAAGGCTTTGGCGGAGATCGGAAGAGCACACGTCTGAACTCCAGTCACACTGATATATCTCGTATGCCGTCTTCTGCTTGAAAAAAAAAAACACATACAATCTACTCCCTCCCCCCCACACAACAAACACACAC
>CAJVYZ010000164.1 GCA_913009915.1 uncultured Gemmatimonadota bacterium
CCTACACTCTTTCCCTCCCCGACGCTCTTCCGATCTGACACGATGATCGGTGTCGCGGTCGGCTTGGCGCGCCACTTGAGGAGATCCACACCGCCCCAGCACAGTGCTTCCCCGGAACTGGCCAGGCCACAACTCGAATCCCAACCGCCACCCACCAACGCGCTGAACTGGCGTCCGCCGACAACTTCGACGGGCTCGGTGTGGAACGAGCCCCGGCGCCATGACTCACCGTCGCCGACCTGGGCGTCGGTATTGCTCCCCCAACAATAGGCTCGGCCATCAGCTGTCAGCCCACAGGCGTAGGCCCGGCCGGCTGCCAGGCTGGCAAAAGTGATCGAGCCCGCCACCGGGACCGGGACCAGCGACGGGTTGGTGGTACCGTTACCCAACTGCCCGTCACGGTTGGCGCCCCAACAAAACGCCAAGCTGTCCACCGTAATGCCGCAGGCGAACCGGCCGCCGACGGCCAGGGACAGGAACCGGTGCTCGGTGGCCATCCGAGTTGGTCGCCGCTTCGACTCGGTTCGCCGGTCGCCATCACCCCGTTGTCCTTGGTCGTTGGCGCCCCAGCAGTAAGCCACGCCACGGAGAGTGATGGCGCAGGTGTTGCGCCCTCCCGCAGCGGCGTAGGTGAAATGGAGTGTGTCACTTTGGGCCGGCATAGTCGTGGCTGTGGCGCCGAGTGCCATCACAGTGAGCGTCGTCAACAACATCGATGATTCTCTTTCGGTCGTTGCAGTACCGTGCTACTCGTCGGCCGGGCCGCGGACGAAGCGCAACAGTTGACCCGTCCCACCCAGCAGCACCAACTCGCCGGCCATCATCCGATAGCGACCTACCTCGCCCAATGCCTGCAAGTACCGGTACTCCTGCGCCATGGCCGGCTCGGGACACGCCATCATGGTCGACCCGGCTTGGCCCAGCACCAGTGAGTCACCGCCCGGCGTCAGGAACCGGCCGAAGTAGCGGTTGCAGCCGGCCGATCCGGCGAAGGTGCTGTCGGCCCCAAAGGTGACGGTGACGGCGGGAGAAACCGCCGGTTCTTCCGCGTCTTCAGGTCCAAACGCCTGCAGCACCCAGTCGGTGTCGGCGAGAGAGACGATCGCGTCTTGGTCTGGCACCGCCGGCCCATCTGATCCCTGGTTGCAGGCCGTCATCGCACTGATCAGGATGGCTGCACCGATGATCGTGGAAGATTCCCTCATTCTGGCTGGATACCTCGCTGGAAGATCGGACAGGTCGAATACCAGAGTTTTCCCAGTTCCCTACTTCCCCCGGTGAGCCGATAGTCTAACGCCCCCGTGGTCTCTTTGGCCACCAGTGATGAAAGCGAGGGCAGGCGACAGCGAGGGCAGCGAGGGCGGGTAACAGCGGGGACAGCGGGAGGCGATGGGGAGCCCGTCGCTTCAGCGACAGCAGCCGAGTCTCAGCTTTAGCCGAGGACGGACGGCAGCGAGGTCCACCGCCGAATTCCCAACTTCGATTGGCCAAGGAGCGATGCCTGTCAGCGAGTGGCCAGGGACGGAATCGAACCGCCGACACGCGGATTTTCAGTCCGCTGCTCTACCAACTGAGCTACCTGGCCTGGAGCGCGCGAATAATAGGATAGCAACGGCCCCGTGCCAAGGGGAGCCGCCAGCCCCTTGACCGGCAACATCCACTGTCCCAAACACTTGCCCAATCCTCCGGTGGCCGTATAACTCCTAGTATGTGGACATTCGAGTTCTCTGAAACACGGCCATAAGACATGTCGAAATTGTTGGCATTCATCGGCGCCACCGCCGGCGGTTGGTTGGGATGGTGGCTCGGGGCCCTGGTGGGCATGATGACCGCGTTCATCCTCAGCATCGTGGGCACCGCCATCGGGGTGTATTTTGGCCGCCAGATAGCGCGGCAGTATCTCGAGTGATAACGGCGACGACGATATTCTCTCACCGGCCAATCGCCACGTTGCCACAGCCTACGCGGACCGGTATCCTCCCTCCATGCCTCACCCCGACTTTCCCAATCTCACCGTGCTCGACCACCCCCTGATCCAACACAAGCTCACTATCCTCCGCAGCCGGGACACCACCACCAAGAAATTCCGCGAGCTGGTCAACGAGATCGCCATGCTCATGGCCTACGAGGTCACCAAGGACCTCCCGCTCGAGCCGGCCGAGGTGGACACGCCGCTGGAGCACACCACGGGAAGCCGCATCAGCGGCAAGAAATTAGCCCTGGTGCCCATCCTCCGGGCCGGCCTAGGCATGGTCGACGGCATCCTCGACCTGATCCCCTCGGCCCGGGTAGGACACGTGGGCCTGTACCGCGACCACGAGTCCCTGGAACCGGTGAGCTACTACCTGAAGGCCCCGCCGGCCCAAGCCGAGCGGGACTTCTTCATCCTCGACCCCATGCTGGCCACCGGCGGCTCGGCATCGGCGGCCACCAGCCAACTCAAGCAACTGGGCGCCGCCCGCTGCCGCCTATTGTGTCTAGTGGCAGCACCAGAAGGCGTCCAGCGAATGCTCGACGACCACCCCGATGTCCCCGTCTTCGTCGCGGGATTGGACCGGGAACTCAACGACAAGGGCTACATTCTTCCAGGATTGGGCGATGCGGGAGATCGGATCTTTGGAACGAAATGAGGAGTGCGCAGTACACAGTGCGCAATGCGCAGGAATCCTGGGCGTGGCGCAGTACCTAGACCTTTCAAACTGCCCCCGCTGCTCCCGCTGCCCTCGCAGCCCCCGCCGACAGCCAAAGGCTGTCCCATGACCCCCCGTCTCACCTTCTGGGGCGCCGCCGGACAGGTGACCGGTTCCATGCACGTACTCGAGGCCGCCGGCGCGCGCATCTGCCTCGACGCCGGGCTGTTCCAGGGCCGGCGCAAGGAAACCCACCAGCTCAACGCCACACTACCCATCGACCCCCGGCGGGTGGACGCGGTCATTTTAAGTCACGCGCACATCGACCACAGCGGGCGGCTCCCACTATTGGTGCGCCACGGGTTCCACGGGCCCATCTACGCCACACCGGCCACTAGGGACCTGTGCGCGGTGATGCTGCCTGACTCGGCCCACATCCAGCAGAAAGACGCCGAGTACCTGGCGCGCAAAGGCAAGGTGGGCGAGGAAAGCGAGCCGCTCTACACCATGGCGGACGCGCTGGCCGTGCAGAACTTGATCGTCGGGGTGCCCTATCGCCGGCCGCTGTACGCCCGCAAGAACCTGGTGTTCGAGTTCGTCGAGGCGGGACATATCCTCGGCTCGGCCACGGTGGACCTGCGCCTGTCGGAGCCCGAGCCGCATCGTTTGGTTTTCTCCGGCGACATCGGCCGCAGCAACCTCCCCATCATCCGCGACCCAGCCCCGCCGCCTGGTCCCGTCAACACGCTCATCGTGGAATCCACCTACGGGGACAAGACTCACGAAACGGTCGAAGACGCCGAGTCGAGACTGGGCCAGATGGTGACCCGGGTGGCGGAGCGCGGTGGCAAGATTCTCATTCCGGCGTTCGCCGTGGGGCGCACCCAGGAGTTGGTCTACAGCCTGCACGCGCTCCGCCGGCGTCAGGCCATTCCCGACATCCCCATCTACATCGATAGCCCCATGGCGGTCAACGCCACCGACGTGTTCCGTTTGCACCCCGAGGTGTTCGACCGCGACGAATGGCTGGTCGACGAAACCGACCGGTTGTTCGACTTCCCCATGGTGCACTATGTGCGCGACGTCGCAGAATCAAAACGCCTCAATTCCCTCACCGGCCCGGCGGTGATCATCTCGGCCTCGGGGATGTGTGAGTCGGGCCGCATCCTGCATCACCTGAAGAACCACATCGGCAACCACCGCAACCTGGTGCTGTTCGTCGGCTACCAGGCGAGTCACACTCTCGGGCGCCGACTCAAAGAGGGACAGAGGATCGTCAAGATCTTCGGCCACGACGTCGAGCGGCACGCCGACGTCGAAACCCTCGAGGGCTACTCGGCCCACGCCGACCGCGACGAACTGCGCGACTGGGTCCGCCAGATCGGCGGTCCCATCCAGCGAGCCTTCGTGGTTCACGGCGAACCCGACGCAGCCGAGGCGATGGCCACGATCCTGAATCAGGAAGGAGTAGGTGAGGTCGTGGTTCCGAAACATGGTGAGAGTTTTGAGTTGTAGGTTATGGGCGTGGGGCGTGGGGCGTAGGGCGTAGGGCGTAGGGCGTGGGGCTGTGAGCTATGAGCCGCGAGCCAGGGAGTGAGCCCTCATATCGCGACCCGCTGATGCTGCCCATTCCTCACCCTACACCCTACGCCCCACGCCCCACGCCCATAGCTCACAGCCCATAGCCCAAGTACCTTCCCCTCCATGTCACCCCAGCGCCGCCTGCTCACCATCACCGGACTGATCGTGCTGGCGGGCCTGACCGCCTACATCGTGTCGTTCACATACGTGGTTCGCGCGGGAACGCTCGACGAGCGACAGGCTACCGACGCCATCGTGGTCCTCGGTGCCGCCCAGTACGACGGCCGGCCGTCGCCGGTGCTGGAGGCACGACTGGATCACGCACTGGTGTTGTACCAGGAGGGACTGGCTCCGATCATCGTGCTCACGGGCGGCGTCGGTACTGGAGACACCACCAGCGAGGCGCTGGTGGGCAAGCGCTATCTCGAAGGCCACCACATCCCGGCCACCGCCCTCGTGGTCCGGCCCGAGGGGCGCTCGACCGTGTCCTCCATGGAAGCGATCGCCCGCTGGCTCGAACGCCAGGGACTCGGAAGCGTCACCCTCGTCAGTGACCCGTTCCACATGGCCCGCCTGCGCCTCGAAGCCGAACGACTCGATATCGAAGTGTACACCTCGCCCACCCGCACCAGTCCCATCTCGGGATCGTTGCGCGGCGAGTTGTCCTACTACGCGGCGGAAGCCTTCAAGGTTCCGGTGGCGTGGGTCAGAAGCAGAAGATGATAGCGAGGGCAGCGGGGCGGCAGGGCAGCGGGGCAGTCCCTGTGCTTTCAAGCACGACGCGTCCGCCTGTCCGTCTGACCGCCTTACCATCCTGCGCACTAGACAACAACCATGTTGAAATCAACCACCCGCCTCTACACCGGTAGCGTCTTCAACGTCGACCTCGACACAGTCGAATTCCCCGACGAATCCACCGGTCAACTGGAGATGATCCGGCACCCGGGAGCAGCGGCCGTGCTGCCGTTCCTCGATCCCCCGTCATCGACCGACCCCCGGGTGGCGCTCATCTATCAATTCCGCCACGCAGCCGACCGCTACCTGTGGGAGATCCCGGCCGGGAGACTCGAGCACGGCGAGTCGCCGGAGGACTGTGCCCGCCGGGAAATGCTCGAGGAGACCGGCTACACCGCGGAGAGGGTCGATCACGTGGCCAGTGTCTACACCACTCCCGGGTTCACCGACGAGATCATCCACCTGTTCGCCGCGGAGGTGACCGGCGTCGGGGACCACGACCGGGAAGTCGATGAATTCCTGGAGGTCCACACGCTCAGGTGGTCCGAGGTGGGCCGCATGGTCGCCCGGGGGGAGATCGTGGACGGCAAGACCATCTGCTGCCTGTTCTACCTGCAACACTTCGGCCGCGGCCGTACGGCGGCCCCGGCTGGTTGACCACCGGCCCTGGTCCGCCTTTCTTGCCCTGCCCCAGAGAAGTAAGATTCACATATGCCGACCCACACCATGAAAACGTTCTACGGCAAGCTCAAGAAGCAGGGCCCCGAGGCCGCCTACTACTTCCTGGGCAGTGAAGACGTGCTCAAGGACGAGGCGGTCTCCCAGATTATCGGAAGAGTCCTCGACAAGTCCTTGCAGGACTTCAATCTCGACCAGGTGTCGGCCAGCCAGATGGATCCGGCTGGTTTGACCGACCTGTGCAGCACGCTGCCGATGATGGCGGACCGCCGGGTCGTGGTGGTGCGCGGGGTCGAGGCCTGGAAACGAAAGACCCGCGCCAAGAAGGCGGCGGTGGCGTACCTGCAAGACCCGGCGCCGGAAACCCTTCTCATCCTGGTGCAGTCGGCCACCGACGAGAAGCCCGACAAGGCATTGGCCGATGCTGCCTACACCGTCGATTTCGGCGAGATGTCACCGGAGGACACGGCCCGATGGCTCAAGCGGGAAGCCGGCCAGCGCGGTGTCCGGTTCGATCGGGGAGCCGGCGAGCACCTGCTGGCCACTGTGGGAGCCAATCTGGCGGCACTGCGCTCGGAGGTAGCCAAGTTGTCGGGCCTGGTGGTGGACGCCCCGATCACCGTCCAACAGGTGGGCGACGTGGTCGGCATCCACCAGGGCGAGACCCTCACGGACTGGCGCGATGCCGTCCTCGCCGGAGACACTGCCAGGGCGGCCTCGCTGATCGAGTCCATTCTGAACCAGTCGGGCACCACCGGGGTTCGAATGGTGATGGCCCTGAGCCCAGCCCTCATTGGAGTCGGCGTCGCCCGGGCCCACTATGACGCCGGCAAGCGGGGCCGCGCGCTGTACTCGGCCGTGCTCGACTCGATCAAGGCCGTCAGGCCTATGAGTCTCAAAGGGCTCGATTGGAAGATCGGAAGAGCGACGTGGAGGGAAAGAGTGTAGATCTCGGTGGTCGTCGGATCCTT
>CAJVYZ010000165.1 GCA_913009915.1 uncultured Gemmatimonadota bacterium
GGAAGCACTCAAATCAGCCCACACGAATGCCTGAAGCGGCATTTATTTTTTGGAGTTGGAGCTACTCGTGCGTCCTGATTTCTACGCTGATCAGACGCAGGTCGCAGGACCCTCACCGCCTGGGCGTGGTGTCGCGCAGTCACAATTCTTGTGGCGGCCCCTCCAATGAGCCAGCAACTGCCTCGGTCGCCCACCTCGATCGAACTCGGCACTTCCAGTGCCATCCGCAGAGTGATGGCGCACTGCCAGCGGTATGCCACGACGCCCTATCCCATTCTGATTCTGGGGGAACGTGGCACGGGGAAGACCATGCTGGCGGGCTATATCCACAAAGTATCGGGCCGCCGCGGCGACTTCATCCAAGAGTCTGCCGCAACACTCACCGATGAAATGGGCCACGCCCTCCTCGCCGGACACGCGCGTGGAACCTTTACCGGCGCGACGGACGATCGGCAAGGCCTCATTGAGGCAGCCCATCTCGGCACGTTCTTTCTCGACGAACTCGGCGTTGCCTCGCCCCGGGTGCAGCAGGTGCTGTTGCAATTGCTGGACGACGGCGCTACGCGGAGTCGCCCGGTACGGTGGAGACTGGGACGGGCGTGGGCGGAGGCGTTGTAGCGGCTGCCCAATGTGGCGAGGAGTGTGGCGGCGGCGGCCCGACGTATGGTGTAGAGGTGGGGAACCCAGCGGGAGTGACGAGGCCGGCCAATTCAGGGCCATACACGGCCTACTTCTCGGTGTACAACAGCGGCAGTACCTCCAACACGTATTCGCTCCTCTGCAGTACCCTTGGTGGAGTGACCTGCGTAAGCGTGTTCCCGACCAGCATAACGCTCCAATCTCTCGACGACAACGTCGGGGCAGTGACGTATAACGTCGGCTCCACCAGCGGCACCCTTCGACTCAAGGCCTTAGGCTTTCAGGCGAGTGACATCGGTTCCATGAGCGTCACCGCCGTGGCCGAGGGTCCACCCATCGTCGCGATTGCCAATCGGAACGACGACAACTGGGACCGGTCGATGTGCCTGGTGGCCGGCGCCGGGCCCGGCGCCTCCGTGTGCGGCGACTTGCTGGTGAGTCACGCCATGCCGGGGTTCCAGACTCTGGGCCGGGAGCGAGCATTGACACTAGTGTATTCGTCTCACCAGGCGGCTCCCGAACCGCTAGTGGCGGCCACGGTCAGCACTCCTGCGGGGACTGCGACCCCGTCGTCGGTGCATGCCCAGCTCTGGCTCAATCTCAACGGGCCTCTCATTTTCGTCCGGAGCGCAGACTTCACGGCGTGGAGTGGAGGGCCACGACAGCTGGCGCTGTCGTTCGACGCGTCCGGGTACGCCACCGGCGCCTACCAGTACGTGCTTATAGTGGACTACATCTATGCCGGAGGATCGTACTCCACCACTGAAACCGGCATGCTGGCGATCGTCAACCGATCCCAGAGCGCCCTGGGACGGGGCTGGAGCGTGGCCGGAGTGGAGGAACTCTACTTCAATCAGCCCGAACCGAGTGGCAGCGGCATTCTCTGGGTAGGAGGCGACGGCTCGGCTAAGCTGTACACCCAGGTGTCGGGGACGACGGACCGCTGGGTGGCGCCACTGGGCGCCTACCGCGACACCATCGTGGACACCGGCTCGGGCTACACGCGCTATCTGCGCCACGGGGTCCAGGTCACCTACGACGGCACCGGCAAGCACCAGAAGACCATCAACCGGGTGGGGCAGGAGACCGTGTTTGCCTGGTCCTCCGGCCGCCTGGACTCGATCACCGTGCCGCCAGCCGGGGTGACGGGCCAGACCTACACGCTCAGCTATGTCAGCAACATGCTGGACAAGATCACCGATCCCGGTGGTCGCATCCTCAATGCTACCGTTACGGCCGGGGAGCTGGTGGCCCTCACCGATCCGGATAACCTCTCCGTGGCATTTGGTTACGATGCCGCAGGGCGTATGGATTCGCGGACCAATCGGCGGAACTACACCACCACATTTGCCTACTCGACCGGGCTACGCCTCACCAGCGTGTCCGTGCCCGACGGCCCCACGGGCGCCACCCTGGCGACCACGACGTTTGAGCCGTGGGACCACGAGGGATTTGCCTCCAGCGGGCCCGGGCCGTTCATCGCCCAGGATACCTCCCTGGTCTACACCAAGATTCTGGGCCCCCGGCCCGGCGTCAATGATGACGCCACCTTCCGGGTGGACCGCTGGGGTGCCCCGGTGTCCATTACCGATCCTCTGGGCTACGTGACTACCGTTGTGCGCGGCGACGCGGCCAACCCGACGCGGGTAACCGCGGTGACCTACCCCAACAGCCGGGTGGTCCAGATGCAGTGGAACGCGCGCGGGAACCTTACCCAGGTCACCGACGATCCCCTGGATCTGGCCCCGGCGGTGACAACGTACACCTATGATACTGGGGCGGGAGTCGCAAATTTCGATGGGCCAATAACGGTCACCGATCCCGACGGGGTGACAACCCAGTACCAGTACCAGGGCAGCGGTGGCTTACTGCCTGGCGTGCTCGACAAGGTCACTGCCCCCAACGGGCATGACACCGAGTTCGTGTATGAGACGACAGGACCAGCGAAGGGGTTAATAAAGGAAGTGAAGGAGCGCAACGTAGAGGTGTGGGACACACTGACCTACGCGTTTGGCGTCCAGAGTTTCCTTACGACGAAGTTGTTCTACAACGGCCACGGGAATCTTGACTCCACCGAGACTCCCTTCGCTAGGAGGACTCGCTTCGACCGCGACAGCCTACAGCGCGTGACGCACAGCTACGATCCGGCCGGCCACCACACCGAGGTGGTCTACGATCCGATGAACCGGGTGAAACAACAGATCGAACACATCCTCGAGTCCGGCGGTCCGTTCACCACGACAACGAGTTACACCAATGGGCTCCTGACCTTGATCACCGACCCGCGCCAGGTCACCCGAGGTTACGACCATGACGCCCGCGGGCGAGTGATCTACGAGACCGATGAACAAGGCGTGGCCGAGACCACGTTCTACGATCGCGCGGGCTTGGTGGATTCGGTGCGTACCCGGCGGGGGCACACCGTCCGCTACAAATACGATGACGCGGGACAGTTGAAAGAAAAGGCCTGGCCCACTGTTGACTTTGTGCCGGCAGATTCCGTGACCTACACGTACGACAATATGGGCAACATGGAGACCGCGACGACCCACGATACTTCAAGCGAAACGGGGGGATCCGACCATAACACCGTCGTGCGAACCTACTACGGCAACGGCCTCCTCAAGAGCGAGGACCAAGGTAACGGGTTCTTGGTTAACACCTACGGGTACACAGCCGCAGGACGGCGAGCGACGCATGTCATAGGGGACTTCGGCGTAACTGCGACGAGTGATGACGTTTCGTATTCCTACGTCGATGGTGCGCTCGAAACTGTGAACGTACGATGGCGCGGGAACGCCTCGATCACCGACTCCGTGAGCTTCGATTGGGACGCCCTAGGTCGGCGAAAACGGCTCACTTATGCCAATGGCGCCTTTATTGCCTTCGCCTACGACGCCGATGGACGCAAGCGCGTCATGTGTGGGCGCCATAGTGGCTCCTCAGGTAATCCGCACGCGTTCCGGTTCGATCATGTCAACAAGACGCTCGATCTAGACGGCTTGGTCACCGAAGTAACACCTACAAGCACCCAGGCGGCCTCGGTATGCGATGGCACTCAGAGCGGTGCGCCCGTGTACTCGATTCCACCCCGGTTCAACAATTTCAACAGCCGCCACCAGTTGACGGACCAGACCGGCGTTGCGTATACGTATGATTCGTCAGGTAACATGATCACCAAGACGAAATCAGTCTTCTCGTACACCTATACGATGCCGGTGGGTTCCAATCGGCTTGCCACCTGGGCGGAAGTGGGATGGAGTACTCATCCGATCGTCTACAACCCGGATGGCAGTCGCGCCAGTGAGTCGGCCTGCACACCGAATCGCCTTACCGACCGGAGCTATTCTTACGACGCGCTTGGCCGCACTGAGAGAATTGTCACCGGCCCAACCAACAACGACTGTGCCTACGAACCTCTCGGACGGTTGGTTCGCCCGTGCGAAGTGATTCCGGGCACGGCCAAGCTCGGCTACGATGGTGACAATGTGGTCCGCACCGAGAAGTCCAGTGTCCTGGAGGCCTGGACCTTCATCCATGGCCCCGGGCTTGATGATCCCATCATGGGCCGGTCGGCGAAGACCAATTTTGTGGTGTACTTCATGACCGACGGCACCGGCGGCTTCATCAGCGTGGGCCGTACCTATGGGGCTGACGCATCCTCGGATTCCAGGTACGTTAACTGGGGCGGGAAGTACCATGGGGCCACCGGTGAACCTACAACCTACGATGCAGACCGGGCTTCCGGGGATCTCGCCGACCTGGGCTTCTTCCGCAATCGGTTCTACGACCAGCGGACCGGGCGGTGGACCCAGGAAGATCCGATCGGTGTGGCGG
The DNA here is from genome assembly GCA_913009915.1 of uncultured Gemmatimonadota bacterium. GTDB lineage: Bacteria > Gemmatimonadota > Gemmatimonadetes > Gemmatimonadales > GWC2-71-9 > N074bin45. Next base: position 4,477 of record CAJVYZ010000165.1, read on the forward strand.
GAGGGTTGAACCTGTATGCGTTCAATGGGAACAACCCGGTCGCGTTCAGCGATCCCTTTGGGCTTTGTCCTAAAGACGCCGGCGGGGACGGTAAGACCGAAGGGTTTGACGATTGCCCAGAGGGCAGCTCCGGGTACTACGCCCACCGTGCTGCCAATGGCGATGGCGGGCTACTGAACGACTTGCAGGGTGCGTATGCCTCGTGCAAAGAGAGCGCGGGTTGTACAGCGGTCGGCGTGGTTGGGGCAGTGGTCACGGGTGGCATCCTGATTCGGGGTGCCATCGCCGCCATTGCCGGTGGTACCACGACGGCAGGTACAGGCGGTGTGCTGACGAGCGTGGAAGTGACATTCGGGCATGGCGCGCGTCATCTAGTGGGCAAGGGCCTTTCCGCGGCACAGGTTGAAGGGGTGATCGCCGCTGAGATAACCAGACAGGTTGTTGGTCGCGCCACTCTAACAGGCGGGTTTTGGGGCAGGGTTGTAGTCGGAGGGCAAAACATCCTCTACCAAGCCTACACTCTGCGGCGTGGGCTCATCAATGTCGGTACCTACCGTCCTGTACCATGATGACACCAGAATCAGGGGTTGACCCGATGCGTAAGCTTACTGTTGAAGAGCGCAAGTTGCTCACCAAGCTACTTCAGGTGGAGTTCACAGGTCACGAGACGCTGATTTTGCAACTCGAAGGTGTGGTGGTTGAGGAGCTTGGTCCGCCAAACGCACCTTACTTACGCCTTGTGGTCAGCGATGACGCTCCTTTGGCCGACGTCGCCCGTCGAGTGCCTATCGAAGCCGTTGCGCCAGATGCGGATGGCATGACAATACATTTCTTGGTGCACGTGCTAGAGGGTCGTCTAAGTGAACTTGAAATCTTTCGCGAGGATAGTAAGGAAATCCTGTCGGTCCCTCCGGCGGATGCAGTCCAGGTCTTGAAGTACCCATGATTTTTCCGGTCCTCTGGATGTATAAGGATGGTATTGATCTGACATTCGGCTCTCGCGTGGAATGGAACCGTCTCTTGGGCTTCACTGGGAAAGGCCACCATGCCACTTGGCGCAATGCTGCCCCTTCGTGACGCAAGCTTGGCGTTTGTGGCCGCTGCAGTGGGCTTGGAGAGTCCGAGTGCTTCTCCTTTCAGCTCAGGGTTCGGCCCATGGGACTAGCGGCAAGGAGTGGCGAGGGATACTGTTCCGGTTTCTCTCACATACAGAGGGCGTTTCAGAATATGCAACGCTCTTGCCGGTCGGTAGGATTCGTCAGCACTCCGCCGTGCCGAGGATGGCCCTGAGATGGATTGCCTGTGCCCTGACCCCCGAGGTTGATCCAGTTATTCTTGGGCATCCCCGCACCTGGTTGTAGCGAAGGCTTTCTCCTCGCTGGTGGTTCCCTCTCTGCCAATATGAGTGAGACAGGTGACCTCCCGTAGTTTAGTGTAGGAGGGCGACAAGGGAGAATGAGTAATGGACACCACCGTGGTGGCCCCCTCCGGGGGTGTGGAGGTGGAGGTCTTGGCGAAGGCGCAGCGACGGCGTTTCACGTTGGAGTACAGGCGCTGATTCTCCGAGAGGCCGATGGTTGCCGCAAGCCGGGAGAGCTGGGATCACTGCTGAGGCGCGAGGGGTTGACGTGAATGCTGGAAGACGAGCAGTTGACGGAGATCCTGTCGGACGAGGGCGGTCCGCAGGAGTGGGTAGATCGCATGATCTCGGAGGCCAATCACCGCGGCGGGTTGGACAACATCACCGTCATCGGGTGCAGATCGAGTCGATCGACGCGCCGAGCGGGGAGCATCCCGCGGGGTCGGCGCCCTCTACCTAGAGGGCTGCCGCCCCCGGGCTTCCTGCAGCTGCTCAAGCCATGTCCGAATTTCTCGTTCAACGTACGCATTGGGTGGCCGCCTCTCGAAAGGGTATTGTTCGGCGAGGGCCGTGAGAAAGCGCGCCTCACCCACCCTCCTGTCGAGCACTTCAACCAATTGATCGACGCGCCTACTCCAGCGAACGTCTGCTGCAATAACGTCATCACGGCATCTTACCGAAAGCCCGTTTGCACGATCCAACAACTCGATAACATAGAACAGATCCTT
>CAJVYZ010000166.1 GCA_913009915.1 uncultured Gemmatimonadota bacterium
CGGCCAGTAAGTAGCTTCTGGTTGAGCGGCTCAATCTACACTGCTTTCTCCGGCTGGCCAGCACCGGACGACCTCCGACTTCCGCCTGGGGGTCCTAGCGCAAGTTGCAGTCCCCGAGTAGGTTAGGGCCACAACACCCCACCAAATGGGAATACCGGCCATGGTATCATCGAGCACCCACCCTTCCTGCTCTGTCACCAGCACGATAGGTCTCCGGCTCGTGCTACGAGTCGGTATCGTCGCCCTTGGACTGGCCCTCTGGCTGGGACACACCGACGCCGCCGCCCAGACCGACCTGCCCCCCGACAAGGGCGGCAAGACGTACGAGCTCGGCATGCCGCCGGTATATAAAGGAAACGCAGGCTTCACGGCCGGCTCCTACCGCCCCGGCGGCGTGAGTGACCTGAGTATCATGGTCCACTTCGGCATCCAGAAGGACCTGATGAGTCCCGTCATCGGCATCGCCGCGCTCCAGGTCGAGGGCAGCATAGGCAGGACCGGCCGGGAGTTGAACGGCGGCGGCCGCCTGCTGTTCAAGATCCCCAGCCTGCACTTCTCCCTCGGTCCCGACTATGACGTCGAATCGGACGAAGTGGATCTCTTGCTCCGCTTGGAGCTGGCCACGCGGCGGAGCGGCATTTTTGGCAGGGCCTCCATGCTCCGGATCGACTACATCCCCGGCCGGCAGAACACCATCATGGTCGGGATCGACGTGCCGCTGTGGGGCAAGAACCTCGGCAAGACGCGGCCGCGGCGCGACGCGGTCAAGCTTGCCAGCCGTCCACTCGGCCGCATCCCTATAGATGATGTCTCTCCCACGTTGGCTGAATCGCTGACCCGGGTGGAGGAGGACGCGCACTGGATCACCCTGCTGTCAATGCCGTTCGACGATCAGGGCGGCAAGGACCCACAGGAGGCCTACGCGGACCAGATCCTATACTTGAAGACCTTCCTGGACAGCACCTCGCCGCGGTTCCCCAATGGACAGAACTTCAACGAGCTGATCCGGGTCTATCACGAAGAATTGGATCGAACCTTTTCCATTGCCACATCGGGGCGGGACTTACCTGAGGCCGCCAGTACTCCCGAAGGGCGGGCGGCCAGCGCGGCCGCGCGCCGCATCCTCCTGGACGATGTCGTTTTCCCCTACAACCGGCTGCTGGGCCAGCGCAAAGCGCCCCACATCATGGATCAGTACATCGCCATCGGTATGTCCACCTACGCCGAGTGGGTCGCCAACCACTCCGGATTGCCGAGGGAGCGGTGGCTTGATGTCGCCTACGCCTTCCAGCGGCTGGTGGACATCGCCGAGACCACCCGGCTGGAGATGAAGGAGCGATGGGAGGATACCCGTTTCATCTGGATTCCGCTCCAGCTCGGCATTCGCCAAGATGAACACGATACCCAGGACGAACTGGACGCCATAATCGGGCGTGCGGTCGGCCAGGACTTCCAACAGGGCAACCACGTCTGGTACGTGATGAACGAGGACTTCCAGCTGGAAATGGCGCGGTCGGTGATGGAAGCCGAGGATTATCACGTGTTGTGGGTGCACGACTATCGCGGCAAGAACGGCGCAGGCAACCCCGACGCGATCGCCTTCGAGCACACGCTCAACTACCTCCGGGCGATGACCATGCGGGTGCGGAAGTACGACGAGACCGGCAAGCTGCCGATCTACATGATCTTCCTGGATCAGCACTACTTCGAACTGAACAAGGGTCGCGTGTATCTGCGAGTGCTGCACGACCCTCTGAACTACCACCTGGACCTGCCCAAGGGCTACGAGGATTGGGAGGCCCGGCTCGAGGCGGTGCAGGACAGCCTGCGGCAGTCCATCCAGGAATCGCTCCTTCTCCAAGTGGAGATCAGTCAGTACGGTCAGGACTGGCTCGAAAATCAAGTCAAGGTTCACATCAACATCACCAACCCGGCCGATTTTTCGTTCACCAGCAACCACATAGCCGGTATCATACCGATCCCCGACAACATGATGCGGGATCACCGGAAGATCGCCTTTTACGACCTGACCGAAGAAGATCCCTACAAGGGCATGGCGATGTTCACCGGGATGGGCATCGGCGAGCACTACGCCGGCGCCAACTGGGAAGACCGCGCCATCATGATCAATGGCCCGGGCGCCCTGCCCCTCAAGGTCGCGGCGCGCGAGCTGCTGGAAATGCAAGGGTTCACGCCCAGCCAGATGCCGTACCCGCTGCGGCCTTTGCCCAAGCCGGCCAACTACGACGACATGGTGGAGGCCGAACGGGCCAGTATACAGCGTATCTGGCGGGTTGCCGACCCGGGCGAGGTGCTGCAGCTGCACAACCGCACCGGCTTCGCCGCCAAGCAGATCAACGTGGCCAAGGCCGTACTCTACAGCATGATGCCCGCCGGGTGTTTCCTCAAGGTGCCGGACAGCCTGTGGCAGAACTACGTGTATGCCTCCATGCTCGCGGGGAGCGCGTTGCGCGGGTGCCATGTGCTGATCTACGCCCCCACACTCGAGTCGGCTCCAGCCAAGGCGGGTGGCTCCCTGGCACGGGCCTACGGATTGCTCAGCGCGCTGATCAACTTCAGTAACGAGATGGCCCCGGAACTGGCCTCGCAGGACGGAGTACTCCGTATCGGCCTGTACAACCCGGAGTACGGGGTCGGCGACCTGCGGGGACGGATCACCCAGGCGCGCGCCGGCTACGCCAAATGGCTCTCCGACCTGGGCCCGTCGAACCCGGCCATCCGAGCCGTGTTGGACAGCCTGGACATCATCCTGGACGACATCGGATACGAGTTCGACTATCTGGTATACGGCGACAGCACCGAGACGCCCAAGCTGCACATGAAGGCCAACTACATGATTGGCGGTGACGCCTGGCGGAAACTGATGGTGCTGCCCGAGTGGGGGCCGGTCATGCGGGAGTACATCATCTACCTGGCGTCACTCGTCGGGCCGATCCACGACCGCCCCGACCCCCGAAAGGGAGAGGAAACCGATCTCGCCGTGGCCATCAAAGCCCTGATCCAGGCGGTAGCGGACAGCTATACTCCTGAGGAGCGGCGCCAGGCCGGACCCGCCTACCTCACCGTCGGATCGGTCAACATGGACTACCGCAGCATGGTCATGGACGGTGAGGCGATGGTGATCACCACCGGCTGGAGCACCTTCGGCGGCCTGCTGGACTTCATCATCCTGCCAGGGCTGTGCGAGTGGATCGACGACATCGACCGGTTGGACGAGCTGTTTCCGCCGCCGAGTGGGTTTGGGAGGTGGGTGGGGAATTTTATGAAGCTGGCGATGTAGGGTTAGAGGGCTAAAAGGCTAAGAGGGCTAAGAGTCTAAGGGGGATGGGCGGCGGGGCTGAGCAGGGAAAACGATCCTGATCCGTGGCTGTCACGACCTTGACCGTCTGCCCGCCTGTCCGCCTCCGCCTAGAAAATAATCGCCGCAATCAACCGAAAGTCCGGCACATCCCCTATCCCGAAGCGACCCTCCAGATTGACCGCGTGCGTGCCGCCCACAGGGAGCCTGCCACCAACCACCAACGTCAGGCCCAGGTTCCAGTCGCTCCCAGCATTGGATCGGTCGGCGTAGAGGACCGTGGGGCCACCGCCGCCGTACAGCTCGAGCGAGGCGTCGGGGATGTTCACCCGTAGCAGGAAATCAGCGTTGAAGGCGATGGTGGTGACGTTGTCGCCAAAGCCGACGTCGACGCTGGGCACTATGCGGGCAAAGGCCAGCTTGCCGATCTCGGCCTGCCCGCCGACGACGAACTGATCGGGTTTCACACCAAAGCCGGCTCGTAGGCCGAACCGGGCCTGGGCCGCTACTCCCGATGCACCGAGTGCCATCAAGGCCAGTCCCACGACCAGGCCGTTCACCATTCTCCGCATGCCAGCTACCTCCGCAAACCAGGGGAATACCTACGAGAACTGACTGGAATATGAGGGGGGCGCGGAGTGTGACAAAGGCCACCGACCGGCCGAAGCAAGACAGTCTATATTACGGGCGCAGGTCGATTCTTGCTCTGAAAGGAATGACGATGCGGACCAAGCGGGCATTATACGCCATCGCTGCGGCGACCCTCGCCTGGAGCGCCGGGGCCAGCGGCCTCGCGGCCCAAGCCAAACACTCCATCAACCTTGCCCTGGTGACCCCGATACAACTACAGCCTGCCGAGGATACCATCAGCGGCTTCCGCTTCAACCTGATCTACGGCCGCAACGCAGGCATGTCGGGCCTCGATCTCGGCCTGGCAAACCACGTCACAGGCCCGATGCATGGGGTGCAATTTGGCGCCGTCAACATGACCGGCTCGGGCGTGGGATTCCAGTGGGGCCTCGTCAACCTCAATGAAGGCGAGTTCGAAGGCTTTCAGTGGGGCTGGTACAACCAGGCCGGGCTCAACAACGGATTGCAGCTTGGCCTGGTCAATTACGCCCAGAAGGCCAAGGGTATCCAGGTCGGGATCATCAACATCATCAAGGAAGGCGGCCGGTTCCCCATCATGATCATTGCCAACTGGGGCAAGAGCAGCGACTGAACCCTACCACGGGTGACCCGGCCGCTTGCGCACCGCCCAGCGGCCGGGCACATTCTCCCCCTCCCCGGCCATCACCGCCGTGTTCGTCTTCGGGATCGCGGTGCGCAAGGCCCCCCTCGCCGCCGGCATGGCGGGATTGCTGCTCGGCCCGGTGATCTACGGGCTGTTGCTGGTGTTCGCACCCGGCATCGCCTTCCTCAACCACATGGCGATTACCTTTATCAGCCTCATCGTCGTCATGGCGCTAATCACCCTGGTTAGGCCGCTAGCCGAGCCGGTGACGTTTCGGTCGCAGCCGCCGATTGACATGACGCCGAGTATATATGCTGAGGGGCTTGGTGCGGGGGTGGTGGTGGCGACGGTGATGCTCTACGTGGTGTTCTGGTGATGGGTGTGGTGTGCGGTGGGTGGGGACGTAGGGGCGTGGGGCGTGGGTGTAGGGAGCTGGGAATTGAGATAGTTGGTGCCGTACGTCCAGTTTCCAGCGTCCGAATTCTAGTTTCCAGTTTCTGGTTTCCAGTTTCTGCTGGCCCGAGCACGGGGCCCAAGGTCGTTCATGCGCCTCATCTTGTTTACCATAACGCTGCTGTGCACTATCCCCTTCCAGGGGCGGCTCGAAGCTCAGCTCGAGCGCATCGACGTGCCGAGTGGGGTGCTTCGCGTCGGCGCGTTTTTCAGTTTGGGAAATACGGATAGCAGGTTCAACGACGGCACCACGGAGTCGATCCTTGGGCCGGCCATTCCACCGGTGACCACCGCCGAATCTGAGGTCAACGTCGGCGTCATGGGGCTGGACGTCGGGCTGGGGATCGTCAATCGAGTAACCATCTTCGGCCGGGTGCCGCTGGTTCGTTATCGTAGCCGGGCCACCATTCTCTCAGACTCGGCGCCCGAGGTCAGGCAGGACACGGCTATCACGTCCATGGGCGACATCGAAGTGGGTGCGTCATTCACCCTGATAGATCGATGGGATAGAAACGAGGCGCTAGGCGGCATCAGGACGGCCGTCGGCGCGCTGATCCGCCTTCCCACGGGTGAGCCCAGGAATATCTACGACCCACTGGACCTGGGCACGGGGACCGGCCAGACGGACTTGGCATTGGGCGCGGTGGTCGATTGGGGCGCCGGCAACTGGGGGGTGCGCTTCACCGGCGGCTACACCATCCAGTTCGCCGCCACGGTGGAGCAAGCGGTACGGTCTCCCGAGACGCCCATCGAGCCGGCCCCGATCGCCAATCTTCGGTGGATGCCGGGCAATGTCCTGCACGTGGGCGCCCGTCCCTTCTTCCGCCTGGCGCGGGCCTTTGCCCTCCAGCTCGGCGCCACCTATCGGGTGCACTCCGAGGACCGGTACGAGTACGCCACCGCCGGCGACGCCATCCCCGGCCTGGACCCGGCGATCATGTCGCAGGGAACCTCGAGCAGCTCCCTGGTATTCAGTGGCGGCGTCAGCTACTCGTCACCCAGCGCCGCGGATCCCCACGGCAAGGGACTCCCGGTAGAGGCGCACTGGACCTACCAGGCAGTGGTGGCCTCGTCGAAAGGGTTGGTGCCGAATACGACGGTGATGCGTATTGGGTTGAGGTTGTATTTTGGGCTGTGGTACTAAGGCGGTAGGGCGGTAGGGCGGTAGGTGGGCGATACTACCGCCCTACCGCCCTACCGCCTCTCAGGTAGATTTCAGACGTCCACACGGAGCCCCCTCAGGCTCTTCCATCATGAGATACGGTACAATCCTCGGCAGGTACCATGGGTCGCCAAGACGTCGCCACCAACCAGGATCCCGCAGAGTTCCGTGCCTTCACCAAGGCGCTGCTGACGGATCTCCGGGCCCTCGACCAGATGATCCGCGACGGCCTCATCGAATCGGGCGTGCGGCGTCTCGGCGCCGAGCAGGAGATGTTCCTGGTCGACCGCGCCTGGCGGCCGGCTCCCATTGCCGACGAGATTCTGGCGAACCTGGGGCCAGAGTTCACCACCGAG
>CAJVYZ010000167.1 GCA_913009915.1 uncultured Gemmatimonadota bacterium
GATGTGTCACGGACTAGGTGTGCGGTGTGGGACACGTGATGGAGGTATGGGGCGGCGGTGTTGGGTGTCTGTTTTTTTTTTTTAATGATACGGCGACCACCGAGATCTACACTCTTTCCCTACACGACGCTCTTCCGATCTAGCCTTACCTCATCCAGCAGGGCCTCCTCGAGCGAACACCGCGGGGACGTTGTGCCACTTCCCTCGCCTATCAGCGCTTTGGCTATCACCGCCCAGAATCCCAGACCACGATCTTCGACCGGTAGGCGCACCTACCGCACAGCGGATTTCGACTACCCGCTCCCTGAACCACTCATCGCCCAGGTTCCGAGTGCGGTACGGGGAGACAGTCGCATGCTGGTGGTGGACCGCACCCGTGCGGCGGGGCCGGCGGCCTTTCGCGACAGCGTGTTCCCCGAGTTCCCATCGCTGCTGCGGGAGGGCGATCTCCTGGTCATCAACACGACCAAAGTGCGCCACGCGCGTCTCCTGGGCACCCGACCCTCGGGAGCACCGGCTGAAGTACTCCTCATCCACCCCTCGGTAGACGACACCTGGATCGCCATCGGCCGACCAGGAACGGCTATGCGTCCGGGCAAGCGGATCGTGTTGGGTGAAGGGATCGAGGTGGAGACGCTGGAAGTCCTCCCCAACGGCGAGCGCGTCGTCCGCTTCGTGGGTGGCACGGCAGCCGAGGCGATGGATCGGTTTGGGGCCCTGCCCCTCCCGCCCTACATCTATCGACCGCCGGAGACCCAGGACGAGGTTCGGTACCAGACGGTCTACGCCGAGCGTCCGGGAAGCGTGGCCGCACCCACGGCGGGACTCCACTTCACGGAGTCACTGCTCCACCGGATTGTCGAAGACCGTGTCGCTATCGCCTCGGTCGACCTGGAAGTGGGCCCGGGCACCTTCAAGCCGGTGGAGGAGGAGGATCTCACCCACCATCACATGCATCCCGAGCGATATGCCATTCCCGAAGACACGGTGGCGAAAATCGCGGCGACGCGAGCACGGGGATGCCGCGTGTGGGCGGTCGGCACCACCGTCGTGCGTACACTCGAAAGCGCGGCCCGGGCGGACGGCACGGTTCGCAGCGGCCAAGACAGCACCCGCCTGATGATCACCCCCGAGTATCAATTCCGCGTGGTCGACGCCCTCATCACCAACTTCCACTTGCCGCGCTCGACACTCCTCATGCTGGTCAGCGCGTTCGCCGGGCACCAACGAACCATGGCCGCCTACCGGCATGCCGTGGACCAGCGGTATCGGTTCTACAGCTACGGCGATGCCATGGTGATCGTATGACGTCGAGCCGTACGCCAGCACCTCGGGCGGGGTGAGGATGTTCGAGTTTGTGGTAGAGGCAAGTACCGGGGCTGCCCGCGCCGGCATCGTGCGGTTGCCCCACGGAGAGGTCCGGACACCGGCGTTCATGCCTGTGGGTACCCACGGTGCCGTGCGCGGCCTCCATCCGGCTGAGGTAGAGCAGGCCGGCGCCCAGATCATCCTGGGGAACGCCTACCACCTACACCTCCGCCCGGGTGAGGAACTCATCGCCACGATGGGCGGCCTCCACCGGTTCACCACCTGGTCCAAACCCATGTTGACGGACTCGGGCGGGTTCCAGGTGTTCTCGCTCGATGGCTTGCGTCGGGTTGAAGAAGACGGGGTGGAGTTTCAGAGCCACATCGACGGATCAAAGCGCAAGATCACCCCGGACCAGGCGATCGAAATCCAATGGGCCCTCGGCGCCGACGTCGCCATGGCGTTCGACCACGTGGTTCCGGGCCAGGCGCCGCACGCGCTCGCCAGCGACGGCCTGGAGCGGACGTTGCGCTGGCTGGACCGCTGCCGGCAGCGGCACGAAGAGTTGGCCGACGGAGACGCTGGGCGGCAGACGCTGTGGCCCATCGTCCAGGGCGGCACCTTCGACGATTTGCGTTTGCGATCGGCGGAGGAGACCATCGCCCGCGGGCCCTGGACCGGGATGGCCATCGGGGGCCTGTCGGTGGGCGAGCCGAAGGAGGTCATGCGGCGGGTGCTCGAGCGGCTGGAGCCGGTCCTGCCGAGGGAGATACCCCGTTATCTTATGGGAGTCGGGTTTCCGCCGGATCTGTTGGACGGTATCGAGCGAGGGGTGGACCTCTTCGATTGCGTCGCGGCCACACGCAACGGCCGCCATGGGAGCGCTTGGACGGCGAGCGGCCGGCTCAACGTGCGCGGCGCCACCAATCGGGCCGTCTCGGAACCGCTGGACCCCGAATGCGACTGTGAGACGTGCCGCCGCTTCAGCCTGGGTTACTTGCGCCACCTGTTCGTGACGGGCGAAATGCTGGGCCTTCGGCTGGTCTCCATCCACAACATTAGGTTTCTCATCCATCTGGCGGAACAGGCGCGCCGGCACATTATTGACGGAACGTTCGATCGCTGGCGCTGCGATTGGCTCCAACGCTACAACAACAGGGGTTTGATGTGACCACCATGTTACTGAACATCTTGGCACAAGCCGAGGGCAAGGGTGGCTTCGGCGGGTCGGCGCTGATCATCCAGCTGGGCCTCATCGCGCTGGTGTTCTATTTCCTGATCATCCGGCCGCAGTCCCAGGCACGGAAGAAACACGCAGCGCTGTTGGAAGACCTCAAGAAGGGGGACGAAGTGGTGACGTCCGGGGGCATCATGGGCAAGGTGAAAGCCATGGATGGAACCCAGATCACCGTGGAGAGCGGCACCGCAGAGGTCATAATCCACCGCCAGAAGATCGTCCAAGTGGGCGACGCGGTCGCCCCGGGAGGAGGGAACCGCTAGTGGCCGTGCTGCCCATCCACCTCCTCGGCTCTCCGGTGCTCAGGGAGCAGAGCGCCACCATCGACTCAGCGGACAACAACACCAGAGAGTTGGTGGCCGATCTGTTCGAGACGATGGACGCCGCCGAGGGGGTAGGCCTGGCCGCCAACCAGGTCGGCATCGCGCGGCGGGTGGCCGTCGTCGGTCTCGATGACGACCGGTTCGTGTTGATCAATCCGGTGGTTCTCGAATCGGACGGGAAGGACACGGCGGAGGAAGGTTGCCTCTCCATTCCCGACATCTACGCTGACGTCACCCGGTGCACCAGTATCGTCGTCGAGGCCCTCGATGTGGACGGGAAGCGCCAGCGCATCGAAGCCGACGGCCTGAAAGCCAGGGTCATCCAGCACGAGATAGATCACCTCGACGGACTCCTGTTCCTCGATCGGCTCAGTCCCTTCAAGCGCCGCGTCCTCACGAAGCGCTGGAAGAAAAGCGGCAATGATACCCCCAACCATCTCCTGGACGTGACACCGGCCTCGAAGACCTCGGGCTGATGCGCATCATATTCTTCGGCACGCCCGAGTTCGCCGTGCCATCCCTGCGAACACTGATCAGTGAAGGCCACGACGTTGTCGGGGTCGTCACCCAGCCCGACAAGCCACGCGGCCGATCCCGTTCGGTCCTGGTGCCACCGCCGGTCAAGAGCCTGAGCCTAGAGCACAACCTCCCCGTGCTGCAGCCGGACCGTCCCACGGGCGATCTCTTCGCCGCCGCCCTCCAGCGATTGCGCCCCGACATCGGAGTGGTGGTGGCCTATGGCCACATCCTTCGCCCGGAGATCCTCGATCTCCCCGATCACGGCATGATCAACGTGCACGCCTCTCTCCTGCCGAGGTGGCGTGGCGCAGCCCCGATCCAGAAGGCCATCCTCGAAGGTGATGCAGTCACCGGCGTGAGCATCATGCAGATGGCCCCCGGCATGGACACCGGCCCCGTGATGCATCGGCTGCAGACGACCATCCGCCCGGGACAGACCGCCGGAGAACTCTCTGGGCGGCTGGCGGACCTCAGTGCCGTGGGCCTGATCACGGCCCTTGAAGCCATCGAGCAGCACACGGCCACATTCCAGCCCCAGGACGAAGCGGCCGCCACCCACGCCCCCAAGGTGACCCGTGCCATGGCCCGGATCGATTGGCGTGACCCGGCCGACCGGGTGGCCCGTCAGACGCTGGCCTACGATCCGGCGCCAGGCGCCTGGGCCCAACTGGGGGAGGCGCCGGTCAAGCTGTTCCATGGCGAAGCCATTCCGGCGACGGCCGAGCCGGGCACCATCCTGGCTGCCGGGGACCGGCTCCTCGTTGCTTGTGGCTCGGGAGCGGTGGCGTTCAAGCAAGTCCAGCCGTCAGGCAAGAAGAAGCTCCCAGTGGCTGACTGGGCACGGGGCCGGGACGAACTCCCCGGGCTCGTGCTCGAGTGAGGCCGCTCCCCAGACTCCACGCCATCACCGATCACGCGGTCCTGGCGGCACCGGAGTATCGGGTACGCCTGGCGGCGATTGCCGCCGTTGGGCCGGCGGTGGCGCTGCACGCCCGCGACCGCCAGGCGAGTGATCGAGTGCTGACCGACACCGCCACCAGGATGCTGGCCCACGCCCGGCCCCCCGGGGCGGCCACCTTCGTCAGCGCCCGCCCGGACATCGCCGCGGCCCTCGGAGCGCAGGGAGTGCAACTGGGCACCGGCGACTTGTCGCCACGGGACGCGCGGAAGATCTTCCCCAATGGGTGGATCGGAGCGTCGATCCACAGCGAAGCGGAGGCGCGCCGGGCCATCGACGAGGGGGCCGATTTTCTCGTGGCCGGTAGTATCTTTCCAACAGGTAGCCACGCCGATCAACCGGCCGCCGGCCTAGAGCTCCTCGACAGGGTCGCCGGTCTGGGGCGGCCGGTGATCGCCATTGGCGGGATCACGGCCGGGCGCGCCGGGCAGGTTCGCTTGGCGGGCGCCTATGGGGTGGCTGCCATTTCGGCCCTGTGGCAGGCGCGGGATGCGGGCACCGCCGCACTGGCGCTGCTGGCACCGTGGATGGAATCAGATGACTGAACTCACCGTGACGATCAATGGCGAACGGCGCCGCGTCCCCGGGCCGGCCACGGCGCAGAGCCTCCTCGAGCATCTGGGACTCGACCCCCGTGGTGTGGTCGTCGAACTCAACGAGGAGATCGTCCGCCGGCCACAGCTAGGCGATACGGCCATCGATGACGGAGACCGAATCGAGGTAGTGCACTTCGTCGGCGGCGGCTGAGAGTCCGCCGACTCAACGTCCGAAGGACACGACCATGACCAGTACCATGAAACCCGCGGCCGCCCAGCAAGACACGGCGCTCACCATAGGCGGGCACGAATTCCGGTCCCGTCTCCTGGTTGGAACCGGGAAGTACCGGACCAATGAAGACATGATCGCCACGTTGGAGGCGTGCGGTGCCGACGTCGTGACCGTGGCGGTCCGCCGGGTCGACCTGAACCGGACCAACGAAGAGAGTCTGCTGCACTTCCTCGACCCGGACCGGTGGTTTCTTCTGGCCAATACCGCAGGATGCTACTCGGCAGACGAAGCCGTGCGCTACGCCCGTCTGGCGCGAGAAGCGGGGTTCAACGACTTCATCAAACTCGAGGTCATCGGCGACCAGGAAACCCTGCTGCCGGACGTCGAAGGGCTCCTCGAAGCAACCCGTACGCTCGTCGCCGAGGGGTTCACGGTCCTGGCCTACACCAACGACGACGTGGTGACGGCCCTGAAACTGGAAGACGCGGGGGCGGCAGCCATCATGCCACTGGCCTCGCCGATCGGGAGCGGGCTCGGCTTGCTCAATCCATATGGTATTCGCACCATCAAGCACCGCCTATCGGTCCCGATCATCGTCGATGCGGGCGTCGGCACGGCATCGGACGCGTGCCTGACCATGGAGCAGGGGGTCGACGGCATCCTGATGAACACGGCGTTGGCCGAGGCCGGGCGGCCGGCGGTCATGGGTCGCGCCATGCGACTGGCGGTGGAGGCTGGTCGCGCCGCCTACCTCGCGGGGCGGATGCCCCGCCGCGAAATCGCGGTGCCGTCGAGCCCCGTCGCGGGCATGCTCGACCGCCCCACGCCCTAGTCCCGGTGCGGCAGGGCGACTCCCCGGAAGGTGCGGCAACGCGAGAAACCGCGTGCGCAGTCCTGCAGCAGGTCCGCGCAGGACAGCCGTTCGACCGCGCCCTCAATCGCGCGGTAGAGAATCTCGACGATCCCGACCGCCGGTTCGTGTACCAAGTTTCCGCCGGCGTGCTCCGTCACCAGGACGCCCTCGACGAGGTGCTGGCGCCACTAGCCACACACGGCTGGAGCCGGGTTCCGGATTCGCTCAAGGACGTTCTCCGTATCGGCGTCTACCAGTTGCGCTACCTCGACCGTGTTCCGCCGCACGCAGCGGTCTCGACCAGCGTGGCAGTCGCGCGGAATCTGGCGGGCGAGCGGTCTTCGGGGTTCGTCAACGCCGTGCTACGGAAAGTCGCCGCCGATCGGCTGTCTACCCCGACCACGCGGCGCCCCGTCACGCTCAGCCGGGAGTTCTCCCACCCCGACTGGCTGGTGGCCCGCTGAGATCGGAAGAGCACACGTCTGAACTCCAGTCACACTGATATATCTCGTATGCCGTCTTCTGCTTGAAAAAAAA
>CAJVYZ010000168.1 GCA_913009915.1 uncultured Gemmatimonadota bacterium
GAGTTTGTTGATGGAGATATACAATGTACTTAATTACTTTTTTTTCTTTTTTTTCATTTGTTTTGTTTTTTTTTTTGTTTTTATTTTGTTATGTTTTTTTTTTTAATGATACGGCGACCACCGAGATCTACACTCTTTCCCTACACGACGCTCTTCCGATCTTCCAACGCTTCCGCCGGAGCCATGTCGAGGGTGGCCGCACGCAGGCTGTCGATCACCTGAGCGAACGCCTGCAATCCCCGTCGGGCGCTGGGACGCATGTCCTGGATGCGGTCCGCAATAGCGGCGCAGCTCAGCAGCGACATGTTCCAGGCGTCGGCCGCCGCAGCCAATCGGGCCAGCGTGGTCTGTCCCAGTCCGCGCTTGGGCACCCCAATGGTGCGCAAGAACGCCTGGTTGTCGTCGGGGTTGGTCATCAGCCGGAGGTAGGCCAGCAGGTCCTTGACCTCGCGCCGGGCGTAGAAGCTGATGGATCCGATGATCCGATAGGGCGTGCCGGACCGACCGAACGCCTCTTCCAGCGCCCGGGACTGCGCGTTGGTGCGGTACAAGACGGCCATCTCGGGATAGAGCCAATCACCGGCCTGATGGCGCCGGCCCAGTTCCTGGACGATCCACTCGGCCTCATCCCGCTCGTCGGCCGCCATGGTGAGGTGGACCTCCTCGCCGCCCGTGCGGGACGTGCGGAGCGCCTTGCCGATACGGCCGACGCTCTGGGCGCTGCCCGCGTTGGCCGTGTCGAGCACCACCTGCGTCGATCGATAATTTTCTTCCAGCCTGACGAGCCGTGTTCCGGCAAAGTCACGCTGAAAATCTGTCATGTTCCGCACTTCGGCTCCGCGCCACCCGTAGATGGACTGATCGTCGTCGCCGACGGCCGCCACGTTGCCGTGCCCGCCCAGAAGACGGATCAGGTCGTATTGAGCCCGGTTGGTGTCCTGAAATTCATCGACGAGGAGGAAGGCGAACCGATCCCGGTACACGGCCAAGCGGTCTGGGTGTTCCCGGAACAGCGTAAGGGGGTGCAGCAACAGGTCGTCGAAGTCCATAGCGTTGGCCGTCTTGAGTGCAGGACCCAATTCGGCATACACCTCGGCGGCTACCGCCACCAACCGGTCGAAGCCGGCCTCGGCGGCGAGTTCCGACGGCGGTATCTGGCGGTTCTTGGCACTGGAGATGATGCTCTGGACCGCTTTGGGCGAAAACGTCTTGGGCGTGTACCCCTGACTGCCGAGCAGCCGCCGGATGAGAGCCAGCCGGTCGTCCTCGTCGTAGATGGTGAAGTTGGCGGTGAATCCCAGCAGTCCGGCCTCGCGACGGAGCAGCCGCGCCGCGAGTGAGTGGAAGGTACCGATCCACAGGCCGCCGGGATCGCGTCCCAGCAGGCGGCCCACCCGCTGTTTCATTTCTCCGGCGGCCTTGTTGGTAAACGTGACCGCAAAGATCCTGTGCGGGAGAACACCGCGCCGTTCAATCAACCGGGCGATGCGCATGGTCAGTACGCGCGTCTTCCCCGACCCGGCACCAGCCAGCACCAGCAGGGGCCCATCGACGTGGTCGACGGCTTCCTGCTGCGCCTGGTTGAGCGCCTGGTCCAGCAGCTGGGTCATGCGTCCGCCTGCTTGGTGATGGGAAGGGTGATGGCGAACGTCGCGCCGACCTCAGTGGGCTCGAGGACGAGTTTACCGTCGTGGTTGTCCTCCACCACCCTGCGCGCCAGGGCCAGGCCGATGCCCCAGCCGCCTTCCTTGGTGGAGGTGCCCGGCTGGAAGATGTGCCCGCGGGCTTCCTTGGGGACGCCGGGTCCGTCGTCGATCACCCGGAGCACCGCCTTGTTCTCCTGCGAATCTACCTTCAGCGTAATGGTGCCGGTGCGGCCCTTGAGCGCGTCGATGGCGTTCTTGACCAGACTCTCGAGCGCCCACTCCAGCAGGATCGGGTCGCCTTCGACATCGGGTCCGGGCCCGGCGGCGTCGACCCGCAGTTCGATGGGGTTGGCGTGTTTGGGAAGCCGGGGCCGGAAGTACCCGGCAACGTGATCGGCCAGGGCGCCGAGGGCGATGACATCCCGGTGGGCCGGATTGCCGATCCGCTCGAAGCGCTTGGCCACCCGGTCGAGTCGTTCGGCGTCGGCACTCAGATAGTCTGCCAGGCCCTCCGGCGGCGTTGGCCGCGAGCGGATCTGCTCGATCCACCCCTGCAAACTGGTCAACGGGGTGCCCATTTGGTGGGCGGCCTCTCGCGCCATGGCGACCCACAGGCTGTCGCGCTGCGACATCATGGCATTGCGGTAGGCAAGCGCGCCCACGGCGACCATGCTGGCAATGGCCAACGCCTGGAGGATGGCCAGAGTCTTGAGTTGGGTGACCGCAGGCACCGGACCGTAGTGGATGACGTTGACACCTTCACGTACCGGGGGGTTCCGCCGGTCGAGTTCGCGCGCCAGTTCAATCACCCGCGGGTCGTCGAGCGCCACGTCGAACGGCAGATTTTCGGCAGCGGTGACGTTGCCCATTCCGTCGGTCACGATCAGGGGGATGCCTGATCTGGTCACCATTTCGGAGAGATTGAAGAGCGCTTCCACTTCGGCACCGGCCCGTCCGCTCAACAGTCCTTCGTAGACGCGCGAGTAAATACGGCTGGTGGCGATGGCATCCTGGCGAAAGTGGCGGGCCACGATCAGGCTGCCGCCGATGCTCAACCCGATGAGCGACGCCACCAGCAGCACGACCAGTATCGGGGCCAGTCGGCGAAAGCGCGGGTTACGCACGGGGCGACAGGCGGTCGGTCCCCATGTACGGCACCAACGACTCCGGGAGGAGCACCTCGCCCTCGGCCGTCTGGTTGTTCTCCAGGAGGGCGATGATGGTCCGGGGAAAGGCCACGCCCGAGGCGTTGAGGGTGTGGACGAACTCCGGCTTGCTCTTGGGCTCGGGCCGGTACCGAATGTTGGCGCGCCGTCCCTGGAAGTCGGTGAATGTGGACGAACTCGACGCCTCGAGCCAAGTTCCGACGCCCGAGGCCCAGACCTCGAGATCGAGCGTGCTGGCGCTGGAGAAGCCGGTGTCGCCCGCGGCCAAAGCCACCACCCGGTAGGGAATCTCCAGGCGTTGGAGCACGGCTTCCGCGTGACCGGTGAGCAACGCGTGCTGTGCCGGCCCGTCTTCCGCCCGGCAGAAGCGGACCAACTCGACCTTGTCGAACTGGTGGACGCGGATTAAACCGCGCGTGTCCTTTCCGTGGGCGCCGGCCTCGCGCCGGAAACACGGGGTGAACGCCACGTACCCGAAGGGCAACCTGTCGCCATCGAGGATCTCTCCGCGATGCAGATTTGTCAGCGGCACTTCCGCGGTGGGAATGAGGAACAGATCGTCTCCGTCCATCCGGTAGAGATCGTCTTCGAATTTCGGCAGTTGGCCCGTGCCCGTGAGGGCATCCCGGTTCACCAACACCGGCGGGCTCACTTCGATGTAACCGTGCTCAACGGTGTGCAGGTCGAGCATCAAGTTGGCCAGGGCGCGGACCAGCCGAGCCCCGAGGCCCACGAACAGCGGGAAGCCGGACCCCGCGATGGTCGCGCCGCGCGGGAGGTCGAGAATCCCCAGAGCCTCCGCCAACTCCCAGTGAGGTTTGGGCTCGAAGTCGAAGGCCGGCGGGCGGCCCCAGGTGCGCACCACGACGTTGTGCGATTCGTCGCCTTCGGGCACTTCAGGGAGCGGCGGGTTGGGAACGGTGAGGAGGGCGTCCTGCAGTTCCGCCTGGCACTGGCGCACGTCGTCATCGAGCGCCTTGATCCGATCGCTGGCGCTCTTGAGCGTTGCCAGGAGGTCATCGGCGGGCTCGCCCGCTTGCTTGCGGCGAGCGACTTCCTGACTGGCGCTGTTGCGCTCGGCCTTGAGGTGCTCGACCTCGGTCAGCAGCCGTCGGCGGCCGTCGTCCAACTCGAGAATCCGGTCGACCGCGGCACCGAGGGTGGCATCGCCCCGCCGGAGCAACTGCGCGCGAAAGGCCTCCGGGTCCTGGCGGATGCGCTTGATGTCGATCACGAGACGATCAAATGTCGGGGAGGCCCGGCTCCAAGCCGCGGTAGCCGCAATTGAAATTGTCGAGAAGTTTGAGAGACATCCGCAACGTGTCGGGGGCCAGGTTCAGTTCCAGGATCTCGATCTTGGCATAGCGCGGTACCCCGATGGCACAGATGATCCGCGAGCGCACCACGTAGGTGTTGCCCACTGCCGCCTTGAGGGAGTCCGTGGTCAGGTAGCCGTCGAACGGCGCCACGGTGATCTGGTCGAACTGCAGGCCGCCGCCGGCGGTCCCCTGAGGTAGGAGACCCGGATCGAGTCTCGACGCCGGCATGCCGGCCGCCAGTGACGGGACCAACCACGGCTGGCCCTGCTGGTCGACGGTGAAGAGAAAGTCGAACGCCGAAAAGATGTCCGTTCGGATGGGCTGGCCCAACTCCACGGCAAACCCGCTGGCCTCCGACACCGGCGTCCCGTCGAGAGAGAACAGGGCGATGGTGTCGATCACGTTGGTCTCGGAGGCCGGGGCCAGCGCGTTGGGATCGCTGCACGCGGCCAGTGCGATCCCGAGGATGGACAGAACCATGAATGAAGTGCGCATACAGGGGTAACTCTAAGCACGGTGCCAAAGTGGGTCAACCCACTACCGTTGCTTGACTTCGGTCCTCCGGGTTTCTACGTTGAGCCAGCGCTCCCGTCTCCTTCCACCAGGGTTCCCCTGGCTGGTTTACGCACCGTGATCGAGGACCTTTCCCAGCGCCCCGGCGTCGCCGCCGTGGCCTTGGTGAGCGACGATGGTCTGGTGATCGACCGGGCCATGGGGAGTGGCCACGGCGATGCCGACGAGGTGGCGGCCCTCAGTGCCACCCTGGCCCGACACGCCACTAGTCTGGGTGACGCCGCCGGCCGCGGGAATTTTCACGCCGGCGTGTTCGAGTATGCCAACGGCATGGTCGTGTTGTCGCAGGCGGGGGCCGCCAATTTCGTCGTGATCGTCGTCGACTCCAACCACAACGTCGGGGCCCTCCTTTACGACCTCAGAAAACACGAACCGGCACTTGCCGCCCTGCTGTAGCCGGCCATGAGATGGGCCGTCATTCTGGCCGGCGGAGCCGGCACCAGGTTCTGGCCCCTCAGCACCCCTGACGCGCCCAAGCAGATCCTTCCGCTCGCCGGTGAACGGTCATCCGTCCAGGACGCCCTCGACCGACTCGACGGGCTGATCCCGCCGGAGCGGATCCTGCTGGTCACGGGCCGCTCGCTGGGACCGCACCTGCAACGCATCATCAAGCTCCCCGAGGACAATCTCCTGCTGGAGCCGCGGGCGGCCTCCACCGGCCCGGCCCTGGTGTGGGCCACCGTCGAAGCCGCCCGCCGCGATCCGGAAGCGCACATCCTCACGACCCACGCCGACTGGGCCGTGCCCGATCCGGCCGCATTCCGCGCCGCAGCGGCACAAGCACTCGAAACGGCAGCCCATCACGACCGGCTGGTTACGGTCGGGATCGTACCGTCCCGGCCCGAAACCGGATACGGCTATATCGTGCCGGGCCCCGAACTCGATCGCCACGCCCGGCAGGTGGCCCGCTTTACCGAAAAACCCGATGCTGCCACGGCACTCGATCTCATCGCCGGGGGTGCCCTGTGGAACAGCGGTCTATTCGCCTGGACCGCGAGCTGCCTGATCCGTGAGGTCGAGGCGGCCACGCCCGAAATCGCCCCCGCCCTACCCCTCCTCCACGAGGGCGATGTCGAGGGGTTCTTTGCCCGCGTCACTCCGATCTCCATCGACGTCGGCGTCTTCGAGCGGAGCAACGCCGTGGCCGTGGTGCCGGGCGGTTTCGTGTGGGACGACATCGGCACTTGGGAAGCCATCCACCGTATCCGCCCGCGCGACGGGCTCGGCAATGTGGTGGTGGGGCCCGGATTCACCAACGAGACCGAAGACTGTGTCGTCTGGTCGGATGGGGACCCCATCGTCCTCGACGGGGTCAAGGATCTGGTGGTGGTCCACGCCAACGGCCGCATCCTGGTCATGTCCCGCGATCGAGCCGGCGACCTCAAACGCGTTCTGAACCAACTGCCCCCGGAAGTACGGGACGTGGGACCCTCCAAAGAATGAGGCTCTACCTCCTCGAGCCGGACACCGAGTCGAGCGCCTGGGCACCTTTTGGTGGAGTTTCCCCCGTGGCGGAATGGCGGGTCGGCGCCTATCGCATCAGGGAGCGCTGGGAGCGGGTCGTCGGTCGATCGGTGACGGCCATCATCGATGACCGGATGGCGGGCTATACCGATGTCGACTCCCCGCCGGTCCAACCCGCCGGCGAGATCATCGGCCCGGCGATCGTCGCCGATGCGCGGTTTGCCCCACGCCTCTCGGATCGTCCCTCGAAAACCTTCTCCCGCTTAGATCGGAAGAGCGTCGTGTAGGGAAAGAGTGTAGATCTCGGTGGTCGCCGTATCATTCA
>CAJVYZ010000169.1 GCA_913009915.1 uncultured Gemmatimonadota bacterium
AGACGGCATACGAGATATATCAGTGTGACTGGAGTTCAGACGTGTGCTCTTCCGATCTTTTCATCCCGGTGCCCATGGAGGACATTACCCTGGATATCACCGACGGCCTGACGCGTGGCAAGAACATGTTCGCCCTCGGCATGCTGGCTACTATCTACGGGCGCGACCTCGGCAAGCTCAGCGAGCTGATCGCCCACGAGTTCCGCAAGAAGCCGCCCGAGGTCACCGAACTCAACGTGGCGCTGCTCGAGGCCGGTCACCGCTGGGGCCAACAGCACCTCGATTTCCGGGTCGACGTCCCCATCGACAAGCCGGGCCGGGCCATGGTGGTGATGAACGGTAATCAGGCGGTGGCCATGGGTGCCATCGCGGCAGGCATGGAACTGTGTGCCATGTATCCCATCACCCCCGCCACGTCGTCCTCGCACTATCTGAGCGAGATTTTCGAAGATTTCGGCGGGATGGTCCACCAGGCGGAGGACGAGATCGCCGCCGTCGGGGTCGCCATCGGCGCCTCCTACGCCGGCAAGGTGGCGTTCACCATCACCTCCGGCCCTGGCCTGGCACTCAAGACGGAATTCCTCGGCCTGGCGGTCATGACCGAGATCCCGCTGGTCCTGGTGGATGTCCAGCGGGGCGGGCCCAGCACGGGGCTGCCCACCAAAGTCGAGCAGTCGGACCTGCTGGCGGCCATCTTCGGCCAGCCGGGAGATGCACCACACGTGGTGATGGCCCCGGCGACCATCGAGGAGTGTTTCGCCTGCATGGTGACGGCGCGACGCATCGCCGAAGCGTTTCGCTGCCTGGTGATGGTGTTGACGGACGCCAATCTGGCCACGGGCGTGCAGCCGTTTCTGCGTCCCGAGGTGACCACCGAGTGGATCGCCGCACCGCCCGACCTCGGCCCCGTTCCGGACGACACCCGGCCCTATGAATGGGATTCCGAGGCCGGCGTGTCGCGCCGCATCATTCCCGGACAACCGGGTGGCATGTACACCGTCACGGGTCTGTCGCACGACGAATCGAGCAAGGTGGCCTACAGCCCGGACGTGCATCAGCACGCAAGCGCCATGCGGAGCCGGAAGCTGGCCGTGTTCCAGGGT
Organism: uncultured Gemmatimonadota bacterium; assembly: GCA_913009915.1. Classification (GTDB taxonomy): domain Bacteria; phylum Gemmatimonadota; class Gemmatimonadetes; order Gemmatimonadales; family GWC2-71-9; genus N074bin45. The sequence continues at coordinate 1,104 of CAJVYZ010000169.1, forward strand.
ACCCTCAAACCGCCGCCGATCTATGGCGATGACGAGGGCGATCTCCTCGTGGTTGGCTGGGGCAGCACCAAGGGCGCCATCGAGGAAGCGGTGGACCGGGTCAGGCACGACGGACGGGCCGTGTCGTCCCTCCACATCCGGTTCCTCGACCCGTTAGAGCCGGGATTGAAAGAGATCTTCAGCAAATTCCGCCGAGTGATGACGGTGGAGATCAACTACAGCGACGATCTCGCCGATCCCTTTATCACGGAAGAGAACCGCCGGCGTGGTCAGTTGTCCTGGCTGCTGCGGGTCCACACGCTGGTCGACGTCGATTGCTGGACCCGGGTGGCGGGCGAGCCACTTCGGCCGGGGCAGATCCACGACGCCATCCTCGAGCACCTCGGCCAGCCGGGAGAGGGAGGGACCGGATCATGATTGAGATGGGTTGTTCCTTGCTGGGCTGCGGTACCGAAGAAGACCAATCGTGGTCGATGGATGATTACGCCGGTGCCACGGCACGCTGGTGCCCGGGCTGCGGCGACTACGCGGTGCTGACGGGTGTCGAGCGGCTGCTCGAGGCCGAACAGTTGCCGCCGGAGCGCACGGTGTTCGTCTCGGGGATCGGCTGCTCCAGCCGGTTTCCTCACTAGGTCAACACCTACGGCTTCCACGGCCTCCACGGCCGGGCGCTGCCGGTGGCCATCGGCGTCAAGCTGCGCCGACCCGACCTCCACGTGTTCGTGGTGATGGGTGACGGCGACTGCTGCTCGATTGGCGCGGGGCACTGGATCCACACGACTCGGTACAACCCCAATATGGTCGCGCTGATGCTGGACAACGGGGTCTACGGCCTGACCAAGAACCAAACCTCGCCCACGTCTCCCCAAGGCCTGCCGAGCATGACGCAACCGAAGGGCGCGTACCTCCCCGGCCTCAATCCGATCTCAACCACGCTGGGTGTGACCAACGCGTCGTTCGTGGCCCAGACCGGTGACTGGATCCCGGAGCACCTCTACCAGACCATCAGCGCCGCGTTCCACCACCGCGGGTTCTCTTTCGTCCGGATCCTGCAACGCTGCCCCAAGTTCACCGACAAGCTGTTCATGGACGCGGTGCGTGACCCGAACGCGGTCGAGTTGATGGTGCACCCCAACGGCATTCCCACGACCGGACTCGACGAGATCTACCGCAATCAGGTCGAGCACGATCCGTCGGACCTGAACTCGGCCCGCCGCTTGGCGGAACTCGACGACAAGGTCAGGTTGGGGCTCTTCTATCAGAACGAATCCCTCCCGGTCTACGAGGAGGTCCGCAGCGAGCACCTGCAGTCGGCCGATCGCAAAATCGAACTGCTGAACGAGGAGTTGGACCGCTATGCAGTCTGACGAACGGATGGAACGTGCCTTCGGTGTCCTGGAGGATGAACGGAACGTGTTCCGGTCGGCACTGGGAACCACCGTGGATCAGATCGACCACTATCTCGCCGAGCACAGCCAGTCGGCCAACGGGGACAGCCGCCGGGCGGCGGTGGAGCTGGGCCCGTTCGCGGTTGATCGGATCGACGTCGACAGATTCTCCCAGCTGTTCCGCACCGCCACCCTCGACGGCCGCGTTCGCGAAACAATCGAGCGGGCGCGCGACACCATCGCGGAACTGGCCGGTCGCAACAGCGACCTGTTCCAGGTAGCCGTAAAGAGCGGCGCCGACCTGGGGAGCGCCGTGGCGCGGGCCTTCGAGGAAATCGGCCGCGCGTTCGTGGCCGCCCGCGTGTTCGACCTGGCGCGTGCCGGCGGCTACAAGGACCGGCGGCACGCCCGGTCCCTCGGCTCGTTCCCCTTCTCCCAGTGGACCAGCCGGGAGCGAAGCATGGCTCCCCCGCTGGTGGTGACCGTCGACGGCGCCGATCTCGAGTGTGCCACACTGGCCAGGTTCATGGACGGATCGACGCACGTCGTTCTGGTAGTACAGGGCGAGGCACCGCCGGCACCACTGGTTCGGCTCATCACACCGGGAACCTACGTGCTCCAGACCCACGACGGTTCCGGACTGGACCGATTGGCGGGGTGGGATGGCCCGGGCGTCGCCGCCTGGATGCCGGAATCGGCCGCGCGCTTCGTGCACGACCCCTCAGCCGGGTCCACCCCCGCAGACCGCATTACCGTAGACCACATGCCCGACGAGAAGTCCGTCCGGCCCGTCAGTGGCACCAGCGTGTTCCAGCAACTCGAGGAATTAAGGCAACTAGACTTCCTCGCTACCGCCCCCCCTGCCCTCGCTGCCCCCGCTGCCCCCGCTGCCCTCGCCGCCCCCGCCGGCGGCTCCGCCGCCCCCCCCGCCCCCCCCGCCCCCGCCGACAAGCTGGCAGCCTGGCTGCTGCAGCAGGCCGATCTCCCCGACGCGGGCTGAGCGTCCCACCATGACCTTGGACACCCTCCTCATCCCGGTCCTGATCCTCGGTTGCGTCGGCCTCACTTTCGCCGCGCTCATCGCGGTGACCCACCGTCGCTTCAAGGTGTGGCAGGATCCCCGGATCGACGCGGTGGTCGATTTCCTTCCGGGGTCGAATTGCGGAGCCTGCGGCCAGGCGGGCTGCCGGGCATTCGCCGAGGCATTGGTAGCGGGATCGGTGCAGCCGGCCACGTGCACCGTCTTGAGTTCCGAGGAAGTGGACGAGGTGGCGGCCTACCTCGGGGTGGACGCGGGCGAAGCCCACAAGCGAGTCGCCCGGCTGCTGTGCGCCGGCGGGTGCGACGTGGCCCCACCCCAGGCGGAGTACCGCGGGCTTTCGACCTGCAAGGCGGCAGCGGCGGTTGCCGGCGGCGGCAAGGGCTGCACCTGGGGGTGTCTCGGCCTGGCGGATTGCGAGGTGGTCTGTGATCTCGACGCCATCTTCATGAACCCGGTCGGGTTGCCGGTGGTCATCCCCGAGCGGTGTACCGCCTGCAACGACTGCGTAGAAGCGTGCCCCAAGGATCTGTTCGTCCTCATGCCGATCGAGCAGCACCTCATCGTGCAGTGCCGCAATGCGCTCGAGGGTGATCTGGCCGAGGCCTACTGCACCGTGGCGTGCACCGCCTGCGGCAAGTGCGCGCTCGACGCCGCCTCGGGGTTGATCGAGATGATCGACGGCCTGGCGGTGGTGGATTACAGCAAGAATGACCTGGCGGGTCCGGAGGCGACGGTTCGCTGTCCCACCGACGCCATCGTGTGGGTCGACGGGGCCCAGACGTTCGAACCTACCCGCCCATCCGAAGCCGAGAGGGTACTCGCGTGATCTTCAAGAAGACAGCCCCCGCACCACCGGAGCCCAAGTATCCCGGCATCCCCACTGCCGTCGACGGCACCACCTCCGTAGTGGAAATGGAGACCGCCGCCAGTGAAGGTGCGGGAGCATATCCCATTACGCCGTCCACCCAAATGGGCGAGGGATGGGCGGCGGCGGTGGCGGCCGGCAAGACCAATGTGGGCGGCCGGCGGCTCATCTTCTTCGAGCCGGAGGGAGAGCACGCGGCCGCCGCGGTGACCGCCGGGCTCAGCATGACCGGCCTCCGTGCCACCAACTTCTCGAGCGGGCAAGGCATCGCCTACATGCACGAGTCGCTCTACGCCGCGGTGGGGAAGCGCCTCACCTACGTGCTCAACATCGCGGCCCGGGCCATGACCAAACACGCGCTCAACGTCCACGCCGGGCACGACGACTATCACGCGGTCGACGACACGGGCTTCTTCCAGTTGTTCGCCAAGGATGCCCAGGAAGCGGCCGATTTGAATCTGATCGCGCACCGGATCGCCGAGCTGTCGCTCAATCCGGGGATCTGCGCCCAGGACGGGTTTCTCACCAGCCACGTGATCGAGTCGATGAGGATGCCCGAGCGGGAACTGGTCCGCGAATACCTGGGCGACCCGGCCGACATCATCGACTCGCCCACCCCGGCCCAACGGTACGTGTTGGGCGAGAAGCGCCGCCGCATTCCCGAGATGTTCGATCTGGACTACCCGACCATGCAGGGCGTGGTGCAAAACCAGGACTCGTACCAGCAGGGCGTGGCGGCCCAGCGGCCGTTTTATTTCGACCACATTCCCCAATTGACCGACCAGGCCATGGCGGAGTTCGCCGCACTGACCGGACGTCGCTACCAACGAGCCACCGGATACCGGTTGGACGACGCCGAATACGTCATAGCCGGCCAGGGGTCGGTGGTGGCCAACGCCGAAGCCGTGTGCGATTACTTGCGCGAGCAGCGCGGGCTCAAGGTAGGCGTCCTCAACTTCACCATGTTCCGGCCGTTCCCCGCCGACGCGATCACCCACCTCCTGCGCGGCAAACGACGGGGGGTGGTACTCGAGCGGCTCGACCAGCCCCTGGCGGTCGATCCTCCGATTCTCCGCGAGATCCGCGCCGCCATGAACAAGGCCGTGGAGAACGGCCGGGCTAACGGCGCCCTGCCCTATCCCGGCCTGGCACCGTGCTCGGCCGACGAGGTGCCGGATTTCTATTCCGGCTGCTTCGGCTTGGGCAGCCGTGACCTCCAGCCCGCGGACCTGATCTCCGCGGTCGAGAACATGTTGGACGGTGGTACTCACCGCCGCCAGTTCTACCTCGGCACCGACTTCATCAGGCAGGATACCCGGCTCCCCAAGCTCCAGATCTGGCAGGAAGAACTGCTGCAGACCTATCCCAACATCGGCGAGTTATCGCTCCCGCCGGCAGCCGACGTCAACCTCCTCCCCGAAGGGTCGACCTCGATCCGCATCCACTCCGTGGGCGGCTGGGGCGCGATCACCATGGGGAAAAACGTGGCCATGACGGCGTCCGACTTGTTGGGACTCTATGTCAAGGCCAACCCCAAGTACGGCTCGGAGAAGAAGGGCCAGCCGACCACGTTCTACGCCACCTTGGCCAAGGAACCCATCCGGCTCAACTGCGAGCTGAAGCACGTCAACGTGGTGCTGGCGCCCGATCCCAACGTGTTCCGCCACTCGGACCCGCTGGCCGGCCTGGAAGACGGCGGGGTGTTCATCATCCAGACCGACCGGCCCACCGAGGAGTTCTGGAGCAGCCTGCCGCCGACCGGCCAGCAGGCCATCAAGGATCGTCACATCAGGGTCTACACGCTCGACGCGTTCACCATCGCCATGGAGGAGGCCTCCGACCGCGACCTGCGCTACCGCATGCAGGGTGCCGCCTTCATGGGAGCGTTCTTCAAGGTGTCGGGATTGCTCGAACGCGAAGGGCTAGCCGAGGACACCTTATTCGAGGGCATCCGGGTCCAGCTGGACAAGAAGTTCGGCGGCCGGGGCGAGCGGGTGGTACAGGACAATCTCCGGGTCATCAAGCGCGGCTTCGACGAAGTCCGCCAGTTCGACCCGTCGCCTTGCACGGTCGCCCCAGCCC
>CAJVYZ010000170.1 GCA_913009915.1 uncultured Gemmatimonadota bacterium
AGTACTAGTATAGCAGTAGAAATGTGTGATCAATTTTTTATTTTGTTGTTTTTGCTTGATTTTTTTTTTTTTTTAATGATGCGGCGACCACCGAGATCTACACTCTTTCCCTACACGACGCTCTTCCGATCTCGCGGTGGTGGCGTTGATCTCCAGGTCGAATACGTCCAGATCGGCAAACGACTTGAACAGCACACCCTTGCCTTCCATGACCGGCTTGCTCGCCAGCGGGCCGATGTTACCAAGGCCGAGAACGGCCGATCCGTTCGACACCACGGCCACCAGATTGCCCTTGGCGGTATAGCGGTAGGCGTCTTCCGGGTGCGCTTCGATGGCCAGGCACGGTTCCGCCACACCCGGTGTGTAGGCCAGCGACAGGTCGCGCTGATTCTGGGTCGGCTTGGTGGGCACCACCTCGATCTTCCCGGGCCGGCCGGATTCGTGGTAGCGGAGGGCTTCGGTCTGCTTGTCGGTCATGAGCAAGGAGCTTGTAGCTAGGGGTTAGAAGTCGTGGCGAAGCGCCATCGGCCGACAGGGAACATGGATGGAGATTGGAGGGGAGGGAAGGGCGGACGGGTGGATACGCGGACAGAGGGTCAGGCGGTCGGACGATCGGACGGTGGGGTTCGAACAGGCGTCTGACAGTCCCGGCGCCCAGAAAATCCGCTGCGCTGCCCCCGCTCCCCCCGCCGTCACCTGCTCGCCGTCAGGTCCGAATCCAAGTGATACAGCCGTTGCATGGTGATGCGGTCGCGGGCACTGGGGCCCGACACCGGGTCGCTGAACATCAGATCGGTGACCTCGGTCCCGGTGTGAGCCCTGTTCAACAGACCTATGGTATGGCCCAGCTCATGTGCCACGGTGATCGCGAAACAACTCTGGGCCTCCGGTGACGTCGGGTCGGGGTTCATGTTGGTGATGCGTACGCGGAAAGGGAGGGTGATCGTGGAATTTACCACCGGCAAGGGGAAGCTGGTGTCGCCGGAACATCCCGGCGCCGCGCTGAACAGCTTGACGCTCCGAATGGCCGAAATGATTGAGAAGCCGATCACCACGTCCGCCGTCGACGAATCGTCTACGATTACCGCATCCCATTCACCGTAGAGGAACTGCTCCTTCCACGTCTCGATGCCCGCGGCCGTGTGTTCCGATAAGCCAAGGCTGTCCTCGACCCAGATTCTCACCGGTAGGCTCGACTCGAGCCAATGAAAGGTCAGCGAGTCGGTGCCGATTACCGCGCGCCACTCGTAGAAGTCGCTGCGCGACGGCGAGGAGATGTCACCGCAGGCGCCGGCGGCCACGGCCGCCGCCACGGCGAGGAGAATGTTGGAGCGAGCGCTCATCGACGGCCTCCCATGGCTATACCCACTGTGAGCCCCACACGATGAACCTGCTGGACCTGGGAAAATCCCTGCCGCTGCAGCTCGTCGGTGGTGAATCGATGAAAGTCGTAGCGCAGGGCGATACTGAGATCGAGTGACGACGATACCGGCCGGCGGTACTGCGCCCCCAGGCCCATCAGGAATTCGAGTGGTCCGCCCTGCAGGAACATGCCCGTGTCTTCCGTGGGGAGATACTTCAGCACTCCAACACTGGCGCGCCAGCGGAACGGTGGCTTGAACAGCGGGCCGTCGAGGCCGATGGTGGCCGAAAACGTGGGCAGCGTCCCCAGCTTGTTGGAGCCTTTCCCTTTGGTGTCCGCCGAGTAGGATCCGGTGGTGAATTGGAGTTCGATGTCGACGTCGTAGCGGGGGAATACTTCGGTGGCGCCGCCCAGCATTATGGTCGGTGCGATGGCCGGTTGGGTGGTGATTACGTCGCTGACGATCACGTCTGCGACCAGCTTGGAACGCCAAGTGGCGCCCAGGCCGGCGTAGAAGCTCGATGAACTCTGTGCGACGAGCGCCGAGGGCAGTAGCAGGCCGGTCAGGAGGAGGGTAGTTCTCATGGGGCGTAAAGATGACGTCGAATGGTGGCTGGGGTCAACGGTGGCGCCGGGCTCCGGTCCGAGCGTAGCTCCGGAGCCGCGCCAGCATTCGGCGATCGAGGGTAACCTCGTCGTCGCCCTTGGGGGTCTCCAGGATCTTGACCACATCGACGAATCGCGGGTCGCGCATGATTCGCCGGAACGGTCCCGACCCCAGCGACCCTTCGGCAATGAGTTCGTGCCGGTCCCGGTGGGACGCGAACGGCGTCTTCGAATCGTTGAGGTGGAGACAGTGGAGGTGCTCCAGGCCGATGATGTCATCGAACTTCTGCCACACGCCTTCGTAGTCATCGACCAAGTCGTACCCGGCGGCGTACAGATGGCAGGTGTCGGCACAGAATCCGATGCGGTGGCGATGCGCTTGCGGCACCAACCGGCGCAGCGTGGCCAGTTCTTCGAACGAGCGCCCCAGGGCCGTGCCCGATCCCGCGGTGGCTTCGAACAGGACCATGACATCGCTCCGGGCCCGTTCGAGTGCGGTGGTGCAACCTTCTGCATTCCGCTCTAGACCTGCTTCCCGGTCATCGATATAGTTGCCTGGGTGCGACACCACTCCGGCGATGCCCAGTTGGTGACAGCGCTCCAACTCGGATACGAAACTGGTTGTGGAGCGGTCCCTTAGCGCTGGGTCAGGTGACGCCAGGTTGATCAGGTACGAATCGTGCGCAAGCAACCCGTTGAGGCCGCTGCGGTTATACGCTTCGACGAAGGCGCGGCCCGTCGCTCGATCGATTTCGGGGTCCCGCCACTGATTGGGGTTCTTGGTGAACAGCTGAATGGCGCTGGCCCCGATGGCAACACCTCGTGCCGGGGCGAGTGCTACCCCACCCCGAATCGAGACATGCGCGCCCAGTCGTTCGTCCGGGGACTCCGGCACCGGGGGAGCTACTCGTGCGTGCTCGTTCTTCACTCTTGGCATAGAATGGAATCTATTTGGGGATGACCCACACCGCCGTCAACACGCTGGCCCGTCCGCGGGTCCTCCTCCTCGGCGATCCGTTGAGCCGGCCCGAGGGATTGGAGCGTGCGCTGGTCCGTGGAGGGTTCCAGGTGACGGAAGCGGACTTGCTGCCAGGTGTCGAGCCGGTCGGTGATCTCCCCCAGCTGGTGGTGATCGCGGTGCCCCAGGCCGACGACGTCTTGCGGCAGGCGATCGATCTTCTCGAGCCCGAGTACTGGCGTGGCATTCCCACGGTGGCACTGCTGGCATCGGGCGATCCCATTGGTCTCGTCCGCGCGCTGGAGATGGGTGCCGCCGACGCCATGATCGGCGAGGTGAAACTCGGCGAGTTGTGCGCCCGGTTGGAGGCCCGGTTGATGATCCGGGACGACTTGGGCGACATCCACCAGATGCAGCGGGTGCACGAGATGATGTTCGACATCTTCGAGGAGTTGTCGAGTACCCACCGCCAGGACGAGATCATCCACACGCTGGTACGCCGGGTCGGGCACGCGCTCGAGGTGGCGCACTGCGCTTTCCTGCTGGCCCCGGCAGGTGAAGAGTATGGCCGGATCGTCGCCGTGTACGAGCAACCCGGTGTGCGCGACCTCAAGGTCGAATTGAAACGCTACCCTGAAGTGGTAGAAGCCATCCGCACCAATGCAGCGGTATTCATTCCCGACATCCACCAGCATCCGATGCACGACGCCATCAGGGAAACGTGGGTGGAGCAGGGCGTCCAGGTGGACATCCGCAGCGTCGTGGCACTACCGGTGAAGCTGCAGGGTTCGGTGACCGGGGTCTTCATCCTGCGCACGGTCCAGGGCGACCCGCCGCTCACCACGCGCAAGGTCGGGCTGGCCGAGACCCTGGTTCGGGTCGCGGCCAAGGTGCTGGAAGGCGAAGAGCGTCGCTCGGCGATCTACCGGCGACAGACGAGCATTCCGCTGCGCGATCCGCTCACCGGCGTCGGCAGCATGGACGCGCTTGACCGGCGCATCCGCGAGGAATTCGAGCGGGCGCGCCGCTACTCGCTGAGCTTCAGCCTGATCCTGCTGGACATAGACGGCCTGCAGGCATTCAACGACCGGCTGGGGACCGAGCGGGGTGATCGGTTGTTGACGGATTTGGGCTCGCTGTTGCAGGAAGAATTGCGGGCTCCGGATTTCGTGTCGCGCTACGGGGGTGACGAGTTCGCCTTGATCCTGCCGGAGACTGATCTCGAAGGCGCCCGGCAGTCGGTGCACCGGGTGCGCAACCGGATGGCGATGCAGCCCTTCGCCGATCTGGACGTGCGCGAACGACCCCACCTCACCGCCGGTATCGTCACCTTCCCCCATCCCTCAGCACTGCAGACCGAAGATCTCTTCGCGCTGGTCGAAGCCGCCCTCCTCCGAGGGAAGGCGCAGGCCCAGGAACGCATCGGTACAGCCGAGTCGGTGGCGTCCTAGTTCGACTGCGCGCGGAGCCAGGCCGTCGGGTCGAGAGCGATCCCCTGAGCCCCGCGGATCTCACGGATCTCGAAATGCAGGTAGGGTCCATACTGGCTGTTGGCGCCGCCCACGGTCCCCACTGTCTGACCCTTTGAGACCGCGTCGCCCACGGCAACCATCGCCTGGTTCAGTTGGGCGTAGAGCGAATAGTGCTGCCCGTGGTCGATCACCACCAGCAGTCCGTACGTGCTCCACCGTTGGATGCGGATCACCGTGCCGCCGGAGATGACCCGGACGGGGGTGCCCTCGGGCGCGCCGATGCCGATCCCGTTGTGCCGCAGAACAACCCCGTCCGGTTGACGGTCGCGTCCGAAGTTGAACACGATACGGCCCTCCACCGGCCAATCGAGTTTGCCGATATCGGCGGTGGTGATGGTGCCGGGCCGTGCCACCCCACCCCGCCGGGCGGCGGCGATCAGGGCGGTGATTTGCCGGTCGAGGTCCGCCTCGTCTCGCTCCAGCTGCGTCAGCTGGCGTTCCGTTTCCTGACCCGTGCGGCGCAACTCGCGCAGCCGCCGTTCACGGACATTGGCCAGGCTGGTATAGCGGTTCAATTCCGCGTCCCGCTCGGCCCGGCTGCGGTCCAGGGTCGTTCGCAGGCCGAGGAGTTCGTTCCGGCGGGTAACGACCCGGTCTCGCAGGTCCTCGACTTCCGTCAGCAGCGCCTGGTCGTGCCGGCTGGTGAGATAGAGGTACTTGTACCGGCTGATGAGGTCGCCGAACGACTCGGCCGACAGCAGCACCTGCCAGGTGTACATGGCGCCCCGTTTGTAGATGTCGACCAGGCGCCGCTCCAGAATGGCGTGGGCTTCCACCATGTTGTCCTGCGCCAGCACCATCTCGGCGCTCACCCGATCGACCTGGCTATTCAGGCCGCCGATCTGGCGGTCGATCTCGTTGATGATGGTGTTGGTGGATCGTCGTTGAGCATCGAGATTGCGCAGCTCCGCGCCTACGTCCTTGACCCGGCCCTGCAGTCGCCGGCTCTCTCCCTGAAGTCGCTCGCGCTCGACACGGATGGAATCGAGCCGCCGGCGGGAGGCGTCTATTTCGGGGGTTTGCCCGTGGGCTGGAGTGGTGACGGTTACCAGGATGGCAACGGTCAGCCAGCCCAGGGCAGCGGTAAGGCGGTAAGGCGGTCGGGCGGTCATGGGCGGTAGCTGGCGGTAACAGGCGGTAACAGGCGGTACCCAACCCTCTGCTCTCGCCGCCCCCGCTGCCCTCGCTGCCCCCGCTTTTTAGACATCTTTCAGATGCCTCCCGACGCTCACCAAACTGCCGCCCAGCCCGATGGCTACGCCGAAGAACACTCCGGCCAGAAGGTGGATCGGTTCAAAGAACACCAGGTCCGAGAGCGCGGTGGTGTTGCGGCTGAAGGCGAGGAAGGTACCGTAGGCCAAGCCGATCGACAGGATTCCGCCCAACATTCCCTTGATGGCGCCCTCCAGGAGGAACGGGCCTCGGATGAACCAGTCGGTGGCGCCCACCAGGCGCATGACCATGATCTCCCGTGCCCGTTGCAACACGGCCATCCGAATGGTGGTGCCGATTATGACGACGGCGACGGCAGCGAAGGCGATGCCGATGACCAGTCCGACCAGGCCGGCGACGTTACGGATTTGGTCGAGCCGCTCGATCCACTCTCGGCCGAAGCGGACGTCCTCCACGAACCCGAATCCCGATACCCGCTCGGCCACGGCGGCCACCTCGGCGGCGTCACGAAATCCTTCCTTGAGCTGGATCTCGAAGGAGGCCGGGAGCGGGTTGACCCTGAGGTCCCGGTAGGCATCGCGAAACTCCACCAACTCGGCCTGTGCCTGCGCCAGGGCCTGTTCTTCGTCGATGTAGTCCACCGACAGTACTTCGGGGAAGGCGCTGATGTCCTGGGCCGCGACGGTGATCGACTCGAGCGGAGTGCCCCGGAGAATGTAGGCCACGACCTCTACCCGGGTGCCGACGTCCCTCAGCGCCTGCCGCCTGTTGATCGCCACCAATCCGAACAACCCGATGGTGAACAGCGAGAAGGCGATGGTGGTAATCGAGAG
>CAJVYZ010000171.1 GCA_913009915.1 uncultured Gemmatimonadota bacterium
TTATCGGTGTGACTGGAGTTCAGACGGTTGCTCTTCCGATCTGCGGTGACGCCGCCAATATAGCTGAATGCTCTGCAGTGCGATCCGGTCCAGTCGGACAGGCTTTGCGTCATCGTCGCTTCAGCGTATGTGTAGCTGGACGCGCCGAGACAAGCGACGAACAGCTGTGCGTCACGCACTTCGCCGGTCAGTGGGTCCATGATCGCGATCGTCTGCCCGGCATAGTCGACGAACATCTTCTCGCCGGCGGCATGGGTCTGGCGCATGGTCGGCGACAGCTTGCCCTTCCAGCGGCGATAATGCTCGCAGAACTGCGTGCGCCCAAGCCCGTCGGGATGAACGGCGCGATACTCCTCCCAAAGCAGCGACAGCGTTACGCCGGGCCTGCGCCGTTCGCGATGAATATGTGCCCAGTCGGGATGTGGCCGCTCTGTCGCCTTGCCCGTCTGCGCCACCGGCTTTGCGTAGAGCAGCCGCTCCAGTCCCTCGTCGCCCAAATCGTCTGGCAACGGCCAGGTCAGTCCGGCCCGGCGCGCTCGCCGGATAGCCGTAGTCGACGATCAGCGCGGCGCCCGAGGAGTCGACCACCCGCCGGGCGAGGGCGCGGACGAACCTGGTGCGGGCCGGCGAGGTCGGGAATCCAGGCGGACGGATGCTCAGACTCAACGGATCACCGCCCTGGAGGCGAAGCTGGCCCGTAAGGACGAGGTGATTGCGGAGATCTCCGAGGAGTACGTTCGGATAAAAAAAGAACTTGGGGAGCTCTGACTGGCCGTTGGGTTCCCCATGATACTCGGGACGAAGTGGTGGATTTCGTCACCGAGCTGGCCGAGCGCACCGAACTGCCGATTCGCCGTCTGGTGAGGTGGCTAGAGGTTTCCGCGGGAAAGTTCTACGCCTGGAAGGCCCGCTACGGCAAGGCGAACGAGCACAACGGGAAGATTCCGCGGGATTTCTGGCTGGAGGTCTGGGAACGGGAAGCGATCGTGGAGTACCATGGGAAGAACCCGCTGGAGGGATACCGTCGCCTGAGCTATATGATGTTGGACGCGGACCTGGTGGCGGTGAGCCCATCGACGACCTATCGGGTGCTGCAGGCGGCGGGATTGCTGGATCGGTGGAATCGCAAGCCGTCGCGCAAGGGGACCGGGTTTCACCAGCCGGATGCGGTCCACCGGCACTGGCACATGGACATTTCGTATCTCAACCTCTTGGGGACGTTCTACTACCTGTGTTCGATTCTCGACGGCTACAGCCGGTTCCTGGTGCATTGGGAGATCCGGGAGTCGATGAAGGAGGTCGACGTCGAGACCATCCTGCAGCGAGCCCGGGAGCGGTTCCCGGGAGTGACGCCACGGATCATCACGGACAACGGCCCTCAGTTCGTCGCTCGAGACTTCAAGGCCTTCATCCGGCTGCTGGGGATGACCCACGTCCGGACCGCCCCGTACTATCCGCAGTCGAATGGGAAGATCGAGGCGTGGCACAAGACGCTGAAGGTCACCACGATCCGGCCTAACGAGCCGGAGACCCTCGACGAGGCGAGACGGCTGGTGGGGGCCTTCGTCAGGCGCTACAATGAGACACGCCTTCACAGCGCCATCGGCTACCTGTCGCCGGCCGACAAGCTGGCGGGCAAGGAACAGGAAATCTGGCAGCGACGTGATCGGAAGTTGGAAGCGGCACGAGAGGCTCGCCGCTTGAAGAGGGCTGCCTGATGGGGCGATCGTCGCTCTAATAGCAGCTCAACCCACTGTCATGTTTCCGCTGAACCAGTACAGGTGCATCATGGTGGTGGCTTCTTCTTGATCCCTTTCCCTACCCAGAGTCCAATGAACCCTCCAACGGCCGCTCCCACGAAGGCAGCTGTAATCGTGGACGAGGAGCAATCAGTGCCCGAATCCGCATCACAAAACGCAGAGCCCAGTGCAAACAATCCCACCGCTCCTATCGCAGCCCCGATCAAGGCGCCCTCCAAGGTGTGATCGCCGGTGTCGTCATTGAGCAAGAAAGTGGATGGGCTATGAGTACTAGTTGGCCGAGGAAGGGAGCGGAGGGTCAGGCTTGCCTGACCCTCCCACAGGGGTCGAATCGACTGGCCGTAGATCGGGCTTGCAGCGGATCTTACAACAGTTACAAGGAGTAGGAACGCGAGCACCTTTAAGAAGCAACGCATCTTGATGTCCTCCCTGCCGGAAGCCGCTTAGGCTACACCCGCCCTTGTTCGCCGTTCGTTGCACGCTTTGGCTCTGCTCACCGGCGAGGCTGGCGCGAATACCACTCCACACCAACAGCAACTAGCGGTTGTGGCCACACCACCCCATATGACGCCGAAGCCTGTACCCAAAAACAACAGCTTACTCGCAAGAATCTATCAATATGGTGAAGCCGACATGAAGACGGCTTCACAGCAGATCAAGCTAGCCGATGTGTGCGAAAGCTTGGGAGCGAACTTCGAAAATGCGGCCCGTAGACGTACCGGTCCCCGGTCGGGAGCTCGAACCAAAGGATGTAGCACCTGGCACGCCACACGTCCGGCCGTATCTTCAGGTCATCACTCGACGGAGGTAATCACATGGTACCGTCATCAGTCTTGCGCGTGGCCGGTCTTCTTGTCGTTGGCCTTCCCCTCGCGCTCCCGCTAGCCGCCCAGGAGGAGCGTCGGGCCAACAACGGCAACGTGCTGCTCTCAGGCGTCCCCGAAGTTCCCCAGTGGCTCAGGGACGTTCAGCGTCCCTACCAGCAGGTCCGCAGTGCCTCCATGGCTGGCTGGTCGATGGATGGCGACGCCATCTACGTCACAACGCGGTTTGCGGAAGTCAGCCAACTCCATCGAGTCGATCAGCCTGGTGGAGCAAGGCGACAGATGACGTTCATGGCCGAGCCGGTGGGCGCCGTTCAGCGGCGCCCGGGCAGTGACGAGTTGCTGTTCCGCATGGATGAAGGCGGCGGTGAGTTCTACCAGCTGTTCCTGATGGATCCAGGACAGGGGACGCACCATCGGTTGACCGACGGCGCCTCACGCAACTCCTCGGCGCTGTGGAGCAACGATGGCAACCGACTGGCCTTCACCAGCACTCGCCGAAACGGACGGTCCAACGACGTGTGGCTCATGGATCCGTCCGACACCAGCTCAGCCAAGATGGTGTTCCAATCCCCCGACGGCGCGTGGTACGGGGTAACCGATTTCTCGCCTGACGGAGGACACGTTTTGGTCGGGAAATATGTGAGCGTCACCGATAGCCGCATCCACTTGGTGAATCTCGAAACAGGTGAACACCATCGGATCGCAGGCGGAGACGACGAACTGGGAAGCTGGCTCGGTGTCGGCCCCCAATTCTCGGCCGATGGGGAGAGCGTGCTCCTGGTTACCGACCTCGAGAGCGACTTCCGCCACTTGGCAATACTGAGCCTGGCATCGGGAGAGCGCCGTGTCCTGACCGGCGACATTCCGTGGGACGTCGCCGCCCTGGCGATGAGCGAAGACCGGACGCGGGCGGCGTTCGTCACCAACGAGGGCGGAGTCTCCAAGATCTATCTCCTCGACCCGGGTTCGGGCGAATACCGCCAGGTGGAATCCATCCCCCAGGGAATCGTGTTCGGGCTCACCTTCAGTCCCGACGGAAGCCAGTTGGCCTTCGTGCTCAACAGCCCGCAAACGCCGAGCGACGCGTTCACGCTGGCGTTGACCGACGACGTCCTGGGGTCGGGCGAGGTAACCCGCTGGACCTACAGCGAGGTAGGCGGATTGGACATCGACGGATTCGTACCACCCGAGTTGGTACACTATCCCACGTTCGATTCAGTTGCCGGCGTGCCGCGGGAGATACCGGCCTTCGTATACACGCCCACCAGGCCGGGGCCATACCCGGTCATCATCAGCATCCACGGTGGACCCGAAGGGCAGTACCGGCCGTTCTTTTCCAGCACGTTCCAGGTTTGGCTGCACCAGGGTGCCGCGGTCATCGCGCCCAACGTCCGCGGATCATCGGGTTACGGCAAGACCTATGTAACGTTGGACAATGGATACCGGCGGGAGGATTCGGTCAGGGACATCGGGGCGCTCCTCGACTGGATAGCCACGCGACCAGATCTCGACGCTAGCCGGGTGGCGGTCGTCGGTGGCAGCTACGGCGGGTACATGGTCCTGGCCAGTGCCGTGCACTACAGCGACCGGCTGAAGGCGGCGGTGGACATCGTCGGTATCAGCAACTTCGTCACCTTCCTGGAAAACACCCAGGACTATCGCCGCGATCTCAGGCGGGTCGAGTATGGCGATGAGCGAGATCCGGCCATGCGGGCGCACTTGGAGAGCATCAGCCCAAGCCGGCAGGCCGAGCGCATTACCGTCCCGCTGTTGGTGGCTCAGGGCGCCAACGACCCGCGTGTCCCGGCCAGCGAGTCCGAGCAGATCGTCCGGGATGTTCGTGAGGCCGGGGGTGAGGTGTGGTACATGCTGGCCGAGAACGAAGGTCACGGCTTCCGCAAGAAGGAAAACAGGGATCTATATCTCGACCTGGTGCTGCTGTTCTTCGAGACGTACCTGTTCGGGCGGGAAGGCGTGAGCTAGCGCACCACGAATAATGAATATCGAAGTGAAGGTTTAATCACTTCGATATTCGATATTCAGTGTTCGATATTCCTGGCATTCCCTAAAGGTCCGTTGGCAGCGCCGGTGGCGGTGCCAATTCCGCCAACGCTGGCGGACGGCTATTGCCGATGGCCGCGGCGATGCGCCGGACGGTTGCCGCCCGTGCCTCGTCGGCCGTGGCCGCCAGCCGCATGAGTCGGTTCACCTCATCGAGCAGGCGAGTGTACTCGGACTCGACGGCCGGATCGGTGATCGTCAGCGCCCCATTCCTGAGGGCGAAAGCTTCCCTGTTGGCCAGCAGCAGGCTGTAGATCTGTTGTGACACGGCAAGCAGGTCTTCGCTCAATTCCCGGTGGGCCCGTGATTCCCTGCCGGTCGGATCCGCTTCCGCGAAATCCTCCTGGATCGCCTGTTCGCGGCCGGCGTAGGCCGACACGGCGAGGCTGGCAGCGGCGATGGCGGCTCGGGCCGTGACCATGGAATCTCCGCTGACGAAGTTGCCCGGTGCGAAGACGGCGGCAAACCCAGCGCGGCGGAGATCGGCGTCCAACCGCGACCTGGCTCGGTCGTACGCCTCGTCGTAGCGCCGCTGCATGTCCTCACTGGGGTCCTCGGCGGCGAGCGACTGCTGGTTCAAGTTGGCGCTGGCCGCGGGGACCGTCGTGGGTGCCGGCGTTGGGGGATCCAGCACGGCTGTGGGCTCGTCCGAGCCGCCGGGACCCATGAGGATCCAGCCGAGCGCCGCCATGGCCACTACGCCGGCGGCAATTGCCACGGGCAAGACCGGGAACCGACGGCGACTGTCGAGCTCAGGCACGGGACTGAACGTGTCCCGGAATGGGTCGTCATCCATGTCGGGCTGGAACGCGTCGATTGGATCGACCGCCTCAGACGTGGCGACCAGCTCTGCCGCAGGCTCGATTTCGTCACCTGCCTCCGGTTCGCTCAGTTCGTCTTCCATCGAGTGATAGAACTCGACCACCGGGCCACCCAGTAGCGGGTCCCCGTCGTCCATATCACCATCGTCGTCGGCTCGCGCAACCGGCTCTGCCTCAGATTCGGATTCGACGTCCTCGTCAGGATCACCGTCTTCCAGGTCCGCGGCCTCTTCTACGACTTCCTCTTCGACCTCGAGCGTGGCCGGAAGCTCGGCGACCGCCTCGTGATCCTCGACAGCCTCTTCGTCCGCGGCAGCATCGTCCTCGATGATTTCCTCTTCGACCTCGAGCGTGGCCGGAAGCTCGGCGACCGCCTCGTGATCCTCGACGGCCTCCTCGTCCTCGGTGGCATCGTCCTCGATGATTTCCTCTTCGGCCTCGAGCGTGGCTTCAGTTGCCGGCTCTGCTTCAGATTCAGATTCGACGTCCTCGTCTGCATCACCGTATTCCAGGTCCGCAGTCTCTTCGACGACTTCCTCTTCGATCTCCAGCGTGGTTGACAACTTCGCCTTTACCCTGTTCCAGACTCTCCCCAGCAAGGCAGGAGTTGCCGGATCTATGACCGGCTCGTCATCCTGGAGGGCCTCCTCGTCCGCGGCGACCTCTTCGACGTTTTCGTCTTCGGCGACGTCGGCCTTGTCCTCGGCGACCGCCGACTCCAGCATCGGCACATCGTCGACATCTTCCGCAGCTATGTAACCGATGTCCTGGGAGTCTTCGGCTTGCTCCGTTGAAGGCAGGTCGTTGAGGTCAGCAACGTCGGGTTCGCCGTCATCGACCTCTTGGTCTTCCACCGTATCCAGATCGGCCGGCGACGTATATGACGTATATATCGTGGGCATGTCGTCTTGGTCTTCCGCGGCCACGTAATCGATGTCCCCCTAGCCGTATGCCTCGTCGGCCCTGACAGCGTCGACTTCC
>CAJVYZ010000172.1 GCA_913009915.1 uncultured Gemmatimonadota bacterium
GGTTTTGACGTGTGTGTTTTTTTTTTTTTTTTCAAGCAGAAGACGGCATACGAGATATATCAGTGTGACTGGAGTTCAGACGTGTGCTCTTCCGATCTGTACAAGACTAACGTCCAGAAGGCGGTTTACTGGCTCATGAGCAAGCAGAATAAGGACAAGGGCAATATTGGCCCGCATTCCTATACCGCTGGTATTTCGCTGATGGCGATCTGCGAGGCGTTTGGCATGTCAGGCGGGGCGGAGTTGAAGGCGGCGGCGCAGAAGGCGGTGGACTGGGCCGTGGAATTCGAAGACGACACCCCGATCCCGCTGCTGGAAAAAATCCGCCCGGAGGTGCTGGTCAAGGGCGGCGACTACAGTATCGACGGGGTGGTCGGCGGCGATCTGGTCGCGCCGGTGCTGGCCCGTGCCTTCAGAGCCCGTGGGTTGCATTGTCATGGGACGAGGACCTCCGGTGGAGATGGGACCGTCGATGGATGGAAACCGCTGGGGTTGGGGGATCTGCCGCCTCCGGCGTCGCGTCCGGCCGCGAGGCGCAGCTTCCTCCGTAGCTGCAGGATGCCGGGGTGTCACGGTTGGGGCACCCGTGGCAACGAGACCGCCAACCGGCGCGACGCTGGGCCCAGCCGAAGGCCACGAACAGCATCGCGGAGGCGAGAACTGCGACGACGGCGGTCATGAGGAACTCAGCAGGCCGGCGAAGCCCATGAAAGCCAGCGACAGGCTGCCGGCGATGATCAGCACCAACGCCATCCCCTTGGCGAGTTCCGGCACGCTGGACAGCTCGGTATTCTCCCGGATCGACGCCATGAGGACCAGTGCCAGGGTGAGCCCCAGGCCGGCGCCGACGGCGAAGAACAGACCTTCGAGGAGGCCATAGCCCCGGTTGGTCTGGAAGATCGCCAGCCCTAGGATGGCGCAGTTGGTGGTGATGAGCGGGAGAAAGATACCCAGCTGCCGGAACAGCGCGGGGCTCACCTTCTTGATGACGATCTCCACGATCTGTACTAGCGAGGCGATCACCACGATGAACGATATCAGTCGCAAGTACGGCGCGTACGGCAGGACGAAGGTGTTGAGGAACCAAGCGCTCAGCGACGTGACGGTTAGCACGAACACATTGGCCGCCCCCATGCGAAGTGCAGTCTCTACCCGCGCGGATACGCCCATGAATGGGCACAGGCCCAGGAACAGGGCCAGGGTGAAGTTGTTCACCACCATGGCGGAGAGGAGAATCCAGATCAGGTCTCCCATCAGGCGGCCCTCCGTTGGGCTACGCCGGCCGGCCAGTCGGCCACCTTGGCGGACTCGGCGCGGCGCCGTTGGATCCAGCTCAATACCAGCAGCCACAGCCCCAGGGTGAGGAAGCCGCCCGGCGGGAGGATCATTATGACCCACGGTTCGAAGTTGGGCCCGAACAAACTGATTCCCAGGAACGTGCCGTTGCCGAGGACTTCGCGCACCGCGCCCATCATCAGGAGCGCGAGGATGAACCCGAACCCAGTGCCCGCGGCGTCGAGCAGCGACCGGCCGATGGGCTGCTTCGACGCGAACGCCTCCTGCCGGCTCAGGATCATGCAGTTCACCACGATGAGCCCCACGAATGCGCCGAGGGCCTTGTGAACCGTGGGGACGACGGCCTCGAGCAACATGTCGGCGATGGTGACGAACGTGGCGATGATCAGGACGTAGGTCGAGATGCGCACCTCGTGGGGCACCCACCGCTTGAAGGTCGAGACCAGGAGGCTCGACCCCAAGAGGACGAAAAAGGTGGCCACGCCCATGGCGATGCTGTTGGCCACCGTGTTGGTGACCGCCAGGGCGGGGCACAAGCCCAGCATCTGGATCAGCACCGGGTTCTCGCGCCAGATGCCGCGCAGGAAGTCCATCTGGGGAGTCGTCTGCCTCATGGACCGGTGCCCTCGTAGTAGGCATCGAACATCGGCCCAAAGCGCTCGATGGCGTTGTTGATGGTGCGGATGATGGTACGGGACGAAATGGTGGCGCCGGTAATCATGTCGATCTCGTGAGGATCGCCGGACGCGTTCCGCGCCTTGACGCCGAGGAGCGGTATCAAGGCGCCTTCGAACTGGCCGACGAAGTCGGCGTCTTTCTCGATCTTGTCACCCAGCCCCGGCGTCTCCTTGCTCTCCAGCACCTTCATGCCCAGGACCTTGCCGTCGTTGTGGTCGTAGCCGAAGATGAGCCCGATGATGTCCTGGAAGCCTGGTTCACCGGCAGCGATGGCGAACCCGATGCGCGAGCCGTCAGCGTCGTATCCCAGGTACACGGCTTCGAGGTCGGCGGCGGACACGCCGTCGGGTAACTGATCCACCAATCGACCCTGGTGGACGTACAGCGTGTCGTAACTGGCCGGCATCCGCAGCACCTCCTGGACCGCCGCCGCCAGCATCCGTGCCTTGTAGGCCTTGATGGTGGGCTGGGTCCAGCCATACACGAACACGATCATCAGGCCGGCCACTGCGCCGGCCCCGGCCAGGGTGACCATCAGCTTGCGGGAAGGGACGTCATCCTGCGGTGGTGCCTGAGGAATGGTGGTGGAGTCCGTCATGGCTGCAGCCTGGTGCGGGCGCCGAAGGCGCGCGGCTGTGTTGCCCGATTGATGAACGGGACCAGGGAGTTCATCAGCAGGATGGCGTACATGACGCCCTCGGCCAGTCCGCCCCAATAGCGGATTATCACCACCAGGACTCCGATACCCATCCCGAAGATCCAGCTGCCCACGTGGGTTACGGGGGAGGTGACCATGTCGGTCGCCATGTACATGGCTCCCAACATCAGGCCGCCTGAGAACAGCATCGCCATCGGTCCGGCATAGCGGACGCCGTCCACCGCCTGGAGGAGGGCCGCCAGGATAGCTACGGTGAGGAAGATTCCGGCAGGGATGCGCCAATCGAGGTAGTTGCGCAGGGCCAGGTACCCACCGCAAACGAGAATGACCACCCCGGCCGTCTCACCGATGGAACCGCCGGTGGTGCCCACTGCCAAGTCCCATAACCCGGTCGGCACCTGCTCGAACTTCATCAAGCCCAACGGAGTGGCCCCAGTCAGGGCGTCCACCACCAGGGGGCTGGCGAAGGGCCACGCCAGGTTGTCGCCCGCCAGCGTCCACCAGGAACCGGTGCGCGCCGGCCAGGTGGTCATGGCGACCGGAAAGGCGGCTTGCAGGAACGCCCGCCCCAACAGCGCCGGGTTGAACGCATTCTGCCCCAGTCCGCCGAAGATGACTTTGCCGAAGCCGATGCCGAAGGCGCCCCCCACGAAGGCCATCCACAGGGGCAGCCCGGCCGGCAGCGACAGACCAAGGAGCACCCCGGTAATGGCGGCTGAGCCGTCGCCCAGGGAGCCCCGGCGGCCGAAGGCGCGCTCGGTCAGGATGGCGCCCGCGGTGGCCGCCAGCAACACCAGAGGAACACTGGGCCCGAAGATCCAGGTCGCCGTGGCGATGACCGGTACCAGGCTGCCGACGACGGACCACATGATCTTCGGCGTGCTGTCGGGCACGCCCAGATGGGGGGAGGCCGTGATCAGTCGATGGGGCGAGGTCATGCGGCCTTCGATTTTCTGAGCGCGGCCTTGGCCGCCTGAAACAGCTGGGACAACGGGATGTTCGACGGGCAGGTGTAGCTGCAGCAGCCGCACAGCATGCAGTCCGCCAAGTGATGGTCGTCCATTTCTTGGTAGCGCTCCACCAGCGCCAGGCTCCCCAGCAACTGGGGATTGATGAACACGGGGCAGGCGTCGATGCAGTGGCCGCACTTGATGCATGGGTACGACTCGGCCGGCCGGCAATCGTCATCGGTCAACACTACGACTCCGGTAGTGCCCTTGAGGACCGGCGCGTCGAGATTGGCCACGGCGGCTCCCATCATCGGTCCGCCGAAGACGACCTCCTTGGCATCGGGCGTGAGTCCACCGCAGGCTTCGATCAGATCGCTGGTCTTGGTTCCGACGGGGACGATGAGGTTGGCCGGCTGCCGGACACCATAACCGGTTACGGTGACGATGCGCTCGATGAGCGGCAGCCCGGTTTCGAACACCTCGGCGATGGTGGCCACGGAGGCCACGTTTTGCACGATGACACCCACGTGCATCGGCAGCTTGCCCGACGGTACATCCCGGTTGAGCAGGGACGAGATCAGCATCTTCTCGGCGCCCTGAGGATACTTGACGGTGAGCGGGTGCACGGTGACGTAGATGTCGTCCGGCCGGGCGGCCTCGAGAGCGGCGATGGCGTCGGCCTTGTTCTTCTCTACCCCGATCATGGCGCGATCGACGCCCAGGCACTGCATCATGATGCGGATGCCGGTGAAGACCCGCTCCGGATACTCCACCATGGTGCGATGGTCCGCCGTCAGGAACGGCTCGCACTCGCAGCCGTTGACGACCAGGACGTCGATCGTGGCGTCTTTCGGTGGCGCCAACTTGACGTGGGTCGGGAAGGCGGCCCCGCCCAGACCGACCACGCCTGCCTGGCGGACTGCCTCGATCAACTCCTCCCGGCTGAGCCCGGGCCAGTCGGGGATGATCCTCGGCCTCGGCGCCTGGGCCGAGTAGGGCTCGACCGCAATTCTCACGGCGGTGGCGTACGACCCGTCGGGGTGCGGCCACAGACCTACTTCCTCGACCGTGCCGGCCGCCGACGCGTGGATGGGCGAGGATATGTACCCGTCGGCCTCGCCGACCTTGTCGCCGCGCTCGACGTGGTCGCCGGGGCGCACTATGGCTTTGGCAGGGTTGCCCGCGTGTTGTCGCAACGGCAGCACGATCTTCTTGGGGAACGGCATCCGCCGGATGGGTATCCCGGCGGTCAGCTCCTTGAGGTCGGGCGGATGAACGCCGTGGCGGAAGCGGGGGCGGCGCGGCATCGGAGCGTCAGTTGAAGGGCTCGGCACGCTTGACCCACTTCTCGAGCCCTTTTTCCTTCGGGTTCAGCGGCGTGCCGGGGTGGATGATCTCGACGGGGCATTTCTCGGCTGCCTGCACCAGCTCCTTGAAGGTGCCCACCCGCGGGTCCTTGATGTACGCCTGCTTCTTGTCGTCATAGGCAAACATTCGATTGTTGATGTTGGTGCACTCGTCGCACGTGGTACAACGGGCCGTATCGATATACGGACCGAGCGCGATCTCCTCGTCCTCCTCGTCTTCTTCCTCGTCCGCGACTGTGGTGACAGCGGGGGCGGCCATGACGGCGGGAGCAGCGGGGCTGCTGGGCGGCGGGGCGGTTGATACAGCGGTAGCATCAGAGTTGTCGAAGTGAATCGGGGCCAGGTTCGGCATGGCATCGATTTCCTTCAGCAGGTCGGCCACGGTGCGCTGGCCGTTGCCCGCTCTGATCAGGCCCTCGGCCATGCGGCGGGCGATGACCCGCGGATAGCTGGACTTGAGTTCGCTGAGTTGGGCCTCGTATTCCGCCCGCAGCGCGGTCAGCTTGCCTTCGTACTCCTCGTCGAGTTCTCCCTCGACCAGGCCACGCACTTCGTCGGTGGCTTCCAGCCCGGCCAGCTGCCGCAGGAGCGACCACACCTCCAACCGGTCTTCGGCCAGTGCGACGATTTCCTGGGAGACAGCGAGACGACCCAATCGCTGGTCGTCGTCGAGGACCCGGATGAACGGCGTCTTGTCAGCGCGTTCGTCGGGCGTCATCAACAGATACTCGTGGAACGGAACGGCATCGTCGTCGCCATCGTCTTCGGGCGCCGGGGTGAAGTGTTTCCTGAAGCGGCCCTCAGTCGCGGCCCAATCGGCGATGGTGATGGGCAGGATCACCGACGCCTCGTTCCCGTCGGCATCCTTGTAGCTGAGTTCGTATTCCGGCCAGGTAGTCTGCATCGACGGGTTGCCGTCGAGCGACAGTCGCTCGGCCAGCGTAGTCCCTTCGGCAGGGTCGTAGACCATGAGCGGAAAGGCCCGGCTCTCCAGCGTGAGCTTGGCGGCCGCGGTGGCGGCGTCGTCGCCCACGCCGTGCTCCGGCGGGCAGGGCGAGTGCAGTATGAACACCGAAGGATAGTGCGACTGGAGGCCCTTGAGAACGCCGCCGATGAGGTGGGACGCATTGGCCTGCGATGACTGCAACACGTAGACGTTCCGGTGGGCCATGGCGAGGAGGGCCAGTTCCTTGCGGGTTTCTTCCTTGCCGTGCTGATCCTTGCCGTAGGCCGCCATGTCACTGATCTGGCCCAGGAATCCGCTGGTGCAGGCCTGCCCGCCGGTGTTGGAGTACACCTGAGCGTCGAGTACCACCACGCGAATGGGCTTGCCCGATGCCAGGAGACGGGACAGGTTCTGGAAGCCCATGTCGATCATGCCGCCGGCGCCCCCCAGGCCGCTGATCTGCCGGCCCACCCCGAATCACCCGTCCCCGACCTCGTTCCAGCCCAAACTCGTCAAACGCCTCCCCGTCCCCGCCACGTCCCGATCAGC
>CAJVYZ010000173.1 GCA_913009915.1 uncultured Gemmatimonadota bacterium
GCCCTCGGCTGGGGGCACGGCGAACGGCTGCTGCGCCTGGCGCCGCTGCCCTCGAGGCCGGGGCTCCTGCTGGTACCCGACGTGGGGATCGATACCGCCGAGGCGTACGCCTGGATCGACGACGTCCACCAGACCGCCCGCCGCGGACCGGTGGTCATGGGCAGCGAGACGCTGCAGAACTGGAGCGATGTGGCCCGCCTGTCCGGCAATGACTTCGAAGCCCCCGTATTCGGCCGGCACGGAGAGATCCGGGAGGCATTCGAGGCATTGGTCGCCACCAACCCGCTCATGTGCCGCATGAGCGGGTCGGGCTCGGCGCTGGTGGCGATCTACCGCTCGGCCCGGGACCGGGACGACGCTCAGGACATGGTACCCAAGCAGCTGGGGCGGGTCATCCCCTTCGCCACCGCCTGACATTTCCGTTTCCCTCGAGGGCGGTATACGTTGCAGGCGCTCGCTGCCCCGTCGTCTAATGGCAGGACCCCGGATTTTGGTTCCGGTAATCGTGGTTCGAATCCACGCGGGGCAATAGCGGGGCCCCACGCTTTGAATAGTTGACTCATCGACAGCGTACCAAGTATCTTTTTAGGCTGTATAATGGCCGAATATTCGCTTACCAGCAGTCAGCTTCTTCTCTTGTCAGGCTCGGCCAATCGAGCGCTGTCGGAGGAGATCGCGGAGCATCTGTCACAGCCGCTGTGCCGGGTGACACTGAGGCGATTCGCCGACGGGGAAATCTTCGTCAAGATCGACGAGAATGTTCGGGGCCGCGATGTCTACATCGTGCAGCCCACGAATCCGCCGGCGGAGAACCTGCTGGAACTGTTGCTGCTGATCGACGCGGCCAAGCGGGCCAGTGCGGCGAGGGTCACGGCGGTCATACCGTACTTCGGCTACGCCCGGCAGGACCGGAAAGACCAGCCCCGGGTTGCCATAAGCGCCAAGTTGATGGCCAACATGGTGTCGACCGCGGGAGCCGACCGGGTGTTGGGGATGGACTTCCACCAACACCAGTTGCAGGGCTTCTTCGATCTGCCGGTGGACCATTTGTATGCGGCGCCGGTGTTCACCAGCCACTACCGGCAGAAGAAGCTGCATGATCTGGTGGTGGTGGCGCCGGACGTCGGGGGAGCCAAGATGGCCCGTGGGTTCGCCAAACGGTTGAACGGCACGTTGGCCATCATCGACAAGCGGCGGACGTCGGCCAACGTCGCCGAAGTCGTCAACGTGGTGGGTGATGTCGAGGGTCGTGATTGCCTCATCCCCGACGACATGATCGACACCGGCGGAACGATGAGTCAGGCGGTACACGCTCTCAAACGGCTGGGGGCGCGGAACATATACTGTTGCGCAACCCACGCGCTGTTGTCGGACCCGGCGGTCCAGCGACTGCAGGACTCGCCGCTCAAGGAACTCGCAGTCAGCAACAGCATCGTGGTGCCACCGGAACGGCAGTTCGACCGGCTCAAGATACTGTCCATCGCGCCGCTGTTGTCGAAGGCCATTGGGTACACCCACAGCGATCAGTCAGTCAGTTCGCTGTTTGATTGACACAGAGGAATAGCATCATGGCAAACACGACAACCTTGGAAGCGGGCATCCGTCAGGAAAGCGGTAAGGGCGCTGCGCGAACCCTGCGGCGCGAAGGGAAGATCCCGGCGGTCATCTACGGACGCGGTCGGGATTCCGAAGCCCTGGTGCTCGACGCGGCGGTACTCTCCAAGCTCATCTCGCAGATCACTTCCAGTACGCCGGTGGAAGTCACCGTGGCCGGCCGGGAGCCGGTGCGGGCGCTGATCCGTGAGGTCCAGCGGAACCCCATTCGCCCGGAAGACATCCTCCACATCGACCTGTACGAGATTCACGCCGGCGAGACCATCCAGCTGTCCGTACCGCTGCACCTCGAGGGCATCCCCGACGGCGTACGGAACTTCGGCGGCGTGCTCGATCAGTCCATGCGCGAACTGGAAATCAAGGTGCTGCCACGGCACATCCCCGAGCGGGTCGAGGTCGACGTGACCGACCTTGGCATCGGCCAGGCCATTTACGTCGGGGACCTCGACGTCCCCAACGCCGAGATCCTGGTGGATCCCAGTGTCGCGGTGTGTTCCGTCATCGCCCCGCGGGCGGTGGAGGAAGAGACGCCGGCGGAGACCTTGGAGGAAGAAGCGGCGGAGCCCGAGGTCATCGGCAAGGCCAAGGACGAGGACGAAGTCGACGGCGGCGGCGACACCGACGAGTCGAGCTGAACCCTGCGTATCATCATGGGCCTCGGCAACCCGGGCCCAGAGTACGCCCGGACTCGGCACAACGCCGGTTTTCGGTTGATCGACAGCCTCGTCACCGCCTGGGAATTACCCGCGTTCCGGCGCGACCGGCGAGCTCGGGTGACGTCGGGGCGGCACGGCGATCAAGACGTCGGCTTGATTAGACCGCACACGTACATGAACCGTAGCGGCGCGGCGCTCGCGCCGCTCATCGCGGACCCCGAATTCGACGCCGGCCGGGACCTGCTGGTCCTGGTAGATGACGCGGCCCTCCCGCTGGGACGATTCCGGCTCCGAGCCACGGGCAGCGCCGGAGGACACAACGGACTGAAGAGCGTCCAGGGCGCCCTCAGAAGCCAGGAGTACGCCAGGTTGCGAATCGGGGTCGGCCCCGTCCCCACCCTGACGGACGACCTGGCCGATTTCGTTCTGGAACCGATGTCGGCTGAGGACGACGCCGCGCTGGAAGACATGTTGGACCCCATGACCGAGGCCGTGGATTGCTGGGTGTCGCAGGGCATCGACGCGGCCATGAATCGCTTCAACCGATCGTTGGAGGAGATGTAAATGGAGCTCTTGCAACTGGCTCAGCTGGCCATGGGCGCCGGCGTGGTGGGATTGATGGTCGCGTTCGGGATCTACGCCTGGCTCAGGCGCCAACCCGACGGATCCGACCTGATGCGGGATCTGGCTCAGGCCATTCAGGTCGGCGCCATGGCGTTCCTGCGACGGGAATACATGGTGTTGTTCCCCTTCCTGTTCATCGTGGCGGCACTACTGGCCTGGGCCATCGGGCCTGCCACCGCCGTGGCGTACATCGTCGGCGGCCTGTGCTCCATTACCGCCGGGTTCTTCGGCATGAAGTCGGCCACCGCGGCCAACGTGCGGACGTCGGAGGCGGCCCGCGCCTCGGGCCAGGCCAAGGCCCTGCGGATAGCCTTCAATGGGGGCGCCGTCATGGGACTGGCGGTGGCGTCGTTGGGCCTCCTGGGCGTGGGCCTGGTCGGGGTCGTCATCCTGCGCGGCGGGGCCGCTGACGCCGCCTTGACCTTTGCCACCACCGTTTCGGGCTTCGCCATGGGGGCCAGCTCCATCGCGCTGTTCGCCCGCGTCGGCGGCGGTATCTATACCAAGGCGGCCGACGTCGGAGCCGACCTGGTCGGCAAGGTCGAAGCCGGCATCCCCGAGGACGACCCTCGCAACCCGGCCACCATCGCCGACAACGTGGGCGACAACGTCGGCGACGTGGCCGGCATGGGCGCCGACATCTTCGAGAGCTACGTCGGCGCGGTCATCGCCACCATCGCGCTGGGTGCCACCAGCCCACTGATTCCGGACAGCGCCCGGGTGGTCGCCATCGGCTTGCCGCTGGCCCTGATCGTTGCCGGCCTCATAGCGTCGCTGGTCGGCATCGCATCGATGAAAGTGCTCGAGAAAGGATCGCCCGAGAACGCGTTGCGGATGACCACCTTCATCGCGGCGGCTCTGTTCCTGGGGGCCGCCTGGTGGCTGGTCTCGATCATGCCCCTCGGCATGGCCGGCAAGTCGCCCATGGGCCCCTTCTGGGCCATCCTCTCCGGCACCGTGGCCGGCATCCTGATCGGCTTGGTCACCGAGTACTACACCGCGGGCAAGCCGATCCGGGACATCGCCAAGGCATCCGAGACCGGAGCGGCCACCACCATCATCGCCGGCCTGGCGGTAGGCATGAAGTCGGCCTTCGTTCCGGTGGTCCTCATTTCGGCGGCGATCTACCTTTCCTTCTCGATGGCCGGCCTCTACGGCATCGCCATCGCCGCCGTGGGTATGCTGGCCACCGTGGGCGTGACCATGACCGTCGACGCCTACGGCCCCGTGGCCGACAACGCCGGCGGCATCAGCGAGATGGCCGGCCTGGGACCCGAGGTTCGCAAGATCACCGACGGCCTGGACGCGCTCGGCAACACTACCGCTGCCATCGGCAAGGGCTTCGCCATCGGTTCCGCCGCGCTGACGGCGTTGGCCTTGTTCTCGGCCTTCGCCACCGCCGTGACACCGCCGGGTGAAGTGCTGCAGCTCGACATCTTGAACCCGATGGTGGTGATCGGCCTGTTCCTCGGAGGCACCCTGCCCTTCCTGATCGGGTCCATGACCATGACCGCCGTGGGCCGGGCCGCCGGCGACATGGTGGAGGAAGTGCGGCGGCAGTTCCGCGAAATCGCCGGTCTCATGGAGGGAACGGCCAAGCCCGACAGCGCCCGGTGCGTCGACATTGCCACCCGTGGTGCGCTGAGGGAGATGATCCTCCCCGGTCTCACCGCCGTGTTCGCTCCAGTGCTGGTCGGCTCGGTCCTGGGCGTCGAGGCTCTGGGAGGCATGCTGGCCGGCGCTACGGTCGTCGGGGTGCTGATGGCGCTGTTCATGGCCAACGCCGGTGGCGCGTGGGACAACGCCAAGAAGTACATCGAGGGTGGCGCCCACGGCGGCAAGGGCTCCGATCCCCACAAGGCGGCTGTGGTCGGGGACACCGTGGGTGATCCGTTCAAGGACACCTCCGGACCCGCCATGAACATCCTCATCAAGTTGATGGCCGTGGTGTCGCTGGTGCTGGCGCCCTGGTTCATGTCGATGGGGTAACAGAGCCAGGAGCGTGCTAAGACTCGGTATCGTCGGACTCCCCAACGTCGGCAAGTCCACCCTGTTCAACGCCCTGACATCCGCCGGGGCGCTGGTCGCCAACTACCCGTTTGCCACCATCGAGCCCAACACCGGTGTGGTGACGGTGCCGGATCCCCGTCTCACCACCCTGGCAGACGTGGTGAACCCCAAGCAGGTAGTGCCGGCCACCGTGGAGTTCCTCGACATCGCCGGGTTGGTCAAGGGCGCCAGTGAGGGCGAGGGACTGGGTAACCAGTTCCTGGCCAACATCCGTGAGGTGGACGCGATCGTTCACGTCGTCCGATGTTTTGACGACGACAACGTCCAGCACGTGTCCGGTTCCATCGACCCGGTACGAGACCGGGAGATCATCAACATCGAACTCGCCCTGGCCGACTTGGCGTCCGTCGAGCGGCGCGAACAGAAGGCCATGAAGGTGGCCCGCTCGGGCGACGCGCAGGCCAAGATCGAGGTGGCACTCCTGGGGCGGCTGCGAGAAGCCCTGTCCGCTGGACAGGCGGCCCGCTTGGTGGTCCCGACGGACGAAGAGCGTGCCGCCTTCCGCAGCTTCAATCTCCTCACCGCCAAACCAGTGCTCTACGCCGCCAACGTCGCCGAGGACGACATTGCGGCCGGGAACACCCACGTCGAGCTGCTGCGAACGGCGCTTGCGGGGGAGGACGAGGAGGCCGAGATAGTGATCTTCTCGGCGCAGGTCGAAGCCGAACTGGCGGAATTGTCGGCTGATGAGCGGCGCGAATTCCTCGAGGCGCTGGGAGTAGAAGAGTCGGGCCTCGACCGCTTGGCGCACGCTGCCTATCACGTCCTGGGTCTCCACAGCTACTTCACCGCCGGAGAGAAGGAGGTCCGCGCCTGGACCATCCACCAAAACGACCGGGCACCGGCCGCCGCCGGGGTCATCCACAGCGACTTCGAGAAGGGATTCATCCGCGCGGAGACCATCTCCCATGCGGATTTCGTGGAGGTGGGGGGCTGGAAACCGGCCCGTGAGCGCGGGCTGGTCCGTTCGGAAGGCAAGGACTACGTGGTGCGGGACGGCGACGTCATCTTGTTCCGCTTCAACGTCTGATCGGGTGGCCTCCCCGGGCCCGGGCCCTTTCGGGGCCGGGCTGCTTTACTGGACGTGTTTCGCAGCGTAATGTAGTAGATGCACCCACCCGACAGATCCCCGTGGTAGACGATACCTTCCCCGCCGGGCCGGGCACCCGCCCGCGGCGTGGCTTGGGCCGCCGGGCCGCGGATGCAGAGGTCCGGTCCCGCACGGCGCCTCGCGACCTGTGGCAGGCGCTCCCCGACCAGGTATTCGAAATCGATCTCGAAGAGCGGATCGTGTTCGCCAATCGCGAGTTGCCCGGCCTTCCGGTGGAACGGATGACCGGGGCCGCGTTATCCGGTCTCCTGCCTGTCGAACACCGCCGCGCGTTGCGCGAGGCATTCCGGCTCGCCCGAGAGACCCGACGGGAGCACACCTTCGAGACACGCACCGACGGGCGACCGCCGTGGTGGCTCTATCG
>CAJVYZ010000174.1 GCA_913009915.1 uncultured Gemmatimonadota bacterium
CTGGAGTTCAGACGTGTGCTCTTCCGATCTTGAAAGTCAAATCTTCCAAGGGGATGTTTTTGTGGATGGCCAGACCATCGGGGAGGTTGTCCCTTCCGGAAGTCCGGCATCGCAAATTAAAGAAAGCGATTACGAAATCATCCCGGCCGGTATACGCTATCCGGAGGAGCCCACCCGTGGAGTTGTTGCTGCTTTCCCCGTTCGGGTCGTCGGAGGCCGTTTGCGCGGCCAGCACCAGGCCAACGGGCACGTGAATCAAGCTGGTAAAATCGAGGCTAGCGGCTGCGGACAACCTCCAGAACGCCGACGAGGCCTTGGTGCGGTCCGCGCCTTCCCCGTACATGAGTGTTCCGTTGGCAGTTACGCCCAGCCAGGTGTTGGCCGCCCAGGCGAAACGCAGTCCTGGGCCGACCCAGAGTGTCGGCACCTTGCGGACCAGGGGCACGGGTTGACTGTCGATCACCCCTTGAATGAACGAGAAGAGGTTCATCCCGGTGAAGCTACCCTTGGTGACCTGTGCGGTGGCCGACATGGCGATGCGGTCGGTTTCGAGAAACTTGAACATCCAGCCGATGTCGAACCTCGTGCTCAGCGTCACGCCCTCCGCGATCAGCGCTCCCGCATTGTCTCCCAGCCGGCCACGGACCTTTACGGTGGCCCAGAACCCCATCCACTCCTTGATCCGCTGAGAGTACTGGAAGTCCAGCAGCGCAAAGATCAGATCGCCCGTGATTGCGTCGATGGTATCTGTGCCGATGACGATCTCAGGGGTGATGGGAAGATCCAGGGCCGTGCCGACTCCCAGGCTGTTGCGAACGAAGGTCCGGGGAAACGGATCCTCGGTGATCGGGTTCGGGATGAAGCGGTGAGGACCAAGCACGGGCCGTTTGAGGTCCTTGACCGCCGGGACGGTGTCGCCCGTCTGGGCCCGAGCGGTGCCAGCCAGCGGCCCGACGATGCACCCCAGACAAAGAGATGCGCCAACGAGGAGTCGATTGTTCATCGCCGGCCTCCCAGGGGTAACAGAACGCCGGCCAGCAACTGGAAGCCGCTCGCTCGGAAGCGCACAGGTAGGTCTTGGCCCGTCGAGTCACCGGCCAGGTTGAACAAGCTCTGGCTGTAGCGGATTTCGGCCGTGATCCTGGGCCGCCCAATGGGGAACATCCGCCCGACCCCGAAGATCACCGCCAGGTCGAAGTCCGTCAGAGCGTCCTTGACATCCATTTCCTGACTGCCGCTGACGGTACTGAGGGTGGCCGACGTCAGCAGCCCGAGGTCGACCCCGCTGGTGACATACCACCTCCCCCCATCGGTGATCACCTTCAACAGGATGGGGAGTGAAAAATAATCCAACCTAAGGCTGAGACTGTCGACCGGCTCATCCTGGTCGGGAACCTGGAAGCCTATGTTGGCGCCTGATTGTCGGTAGCCGGGCTGGAAAACGATCGCCACGCCCTTGGCGACAGGAATTTCCAACACCAGTCCGGCGATGGGGCCGGCGCTGGTTGAGTAGGAGGTATTGTCGGGCTTGTCGCCGCTCAGGCCGGTTCGATTGACGCCGAGCACCGCGCCCACCGATATCTGGGCTGCAGCGGCACTGGTACCCGCGGACATCAGAGCGGCAGTGACGATCGCAGCACGGCCGGCGGTTCGGAATGTGATTGCCAACAGACGACCACTCCTCGAGAGGGTATGGACGGATGATAGACTACAATAACCTTCGCCCACCGTTAGGCCAATACTCCAACAGACGGTTACCGGAACCGGCCGCGCTCGCTGTCGTAAACCCGATGGCCTGTCAGGAGGACCGACGGCGTCAGGCCGGGGTGGAAAACGCCGAACGCTCCGGGCATACACCCGGAGCGTCGGCACTACTCAGGCTGAAGATTGCTAGATCTCGTCGAGGTCGTCTCCATCGCCATCACGGTCCTCGAAAGCCTCGATCGACTGCTTGATGTTCTCCTTGATGATGCTCTCGTACTGGCCGCCCTTGTTGCCTTCGTTGGGATCGACCAGCATGCCGGCCTGGTCGCGGAACCACAGCGACAGACCGATCCGCAAGGTGAGATTGGTGTTGAGCGTGTTCTCGTCGATCACCATCGGCGAGGCGAGGTTGAATTCCTGCTCCACGTCGAGGTCGGAGTCAAACAGGAAAGCCTGACCATTGAAGGTTCCGCTAGCACGAATGCTCTTGTCGACCATGTTGGGGTGCGCGGTGCGGAAGGCGTCGTCCGCCGGATCGCTGCTGCTGATCATGTGGAATTCGAACTCGAGTTCGTTATAGGAACCCGGGTCGATCGCAATGGAAAACTCCCGGACAACCGCTCCCAGGGGAACGGAAATCAGCACCGGCCCGACTTCGAAATCGCGGCACTCGGTCGGTTCGGGGATCGCGTCGCAATCGGCGATCTCCACCGGCTTGAGTTCGATCTCCCGCAACACCATCTCGACAGAGGTGAGCGTCAGGGTGTTCGTTCCATCGGTGTAGGTCTCGCTACCCGGTGTGCCGCCGCCGTTCACCGCCATGGTCGACGCCATGGTCAGCGACACTTGGCCGCCTTGTGGTTCGGTACTGCAGGCCGCGGTCAGGATGGCTGCGGCCGATATGGCCAGCAATGATACTCGGTTCATGAGGTACTCCCTGGTTGATGTCCATGTCGATGTTCGGTCGTCGTGTTTCTATTCTGCCTGTCATAAGGCAACCCGCATGCCCTTCGCCGGTGATGCCGACTGCCGCTATAGGTCGTTTAGTAGTAACGTGTTACATGGTTGTGAGCCGGGTCACACGGCCGCGATTGCCACGAAATGAGTCGACCGCCTGTAACGATTCGATGCACCCTCCTGGGTGTCACGATCCTGGCCTGATTCACCTACGGCCTTCATCTTTCCCCGCTCACAACCGTTCTCCCGCCACCCGGTCTCACGTCCATGAAGACATCATTTTCCTTTGCCCTGATGGTCCTGCTCGTGCTGACCCATGTGGCGTCGCTGTCCGCCCAAGGTCAACTGGATCGATTCGGCAGCGCCGTTGCCGTTGTTGGTCCCAACGTCGTGGTGCTTAAACCGAGCAACAGCAGAGGGCCCGCCACGGTCTACCTGTTCGGCGAGGACGGCTCCGGGAACTGGGCGGTCCTCGATCGATTCTATCCCGAGGCTGCGTCTCATACGGGTGAAGGGTTCGGCCGATCGCTCAGCGTGGGCGAAGGCCTCATCCTGGTGGCGAGCGGGGACCCCAAGGGCTTCTGGGGCGGGACGGTGTTGGCGTATGACGCCGCCGAAGGATGGCACGCCTCCGGGAGGCTGCCGCTAGCCGACACCGCGTTGGCCGTCGAAGGCGAACTCGATCTGGCGGGCATCATGAGCATCATGAGTCCCGCACCGCGCGTCGTGGCCACCGATGGACGCTTGGTGGCTGTGGCGGTCCGCGGTGCCGGGAGTACGGCGGGTGTACGGGTGTACCGAGAAGACGACTCCTCGGGAAGCTGGCTGAAAGAAACTGACCTGGCACCGGCGGAAGGGGATCGGCACCGGGCGTTCGGCACTTCGTTGGCGCTTTCGGGAGATCGAGTTCTGGTGGGGAGTCCCCGCGAGGATCGCCGTGGCGCGGTGTTCGTATTCGCGCGGGATACCGCCGGACAATGGCAGCAAGACGCCAAGTTGATTCCCGAGGACGCAGAGATTCGCCGGTTCGGTTCGGCACTGGTGTTCGATGGAGACCGCGTGGTCGTGGGCTCGCGGGGGGTGGGGAAGCGACCCGGGACCGTCACCGTCTATCAGCGTGATGAGGCGACCGGCGCTTGGGCAGTGGATCAGCGGCTGGTGGCACCGGACAGCGTGCCCGAAGGGCGCTTCGGCAGTGCGCTCGCCGTACACGGTGACGAGTTGTGGATCGGCGCACCCAACGCCGATGACAGAGCGGGACGCGTGTACCGCTACCTGCGTGACGAAGCTACCGGCCGCTGGGCGGCCGCCGGATCGATAACCGCGGGCAGCGTGGCATCCGGAGACCAATTTGGCGCGTCGTTGGCCGTGGGGAACGCCCTTGCCGTCATCGGTGCCCCGAGTGCCGATGGCGATGCCGGCCGGGCGTTTGTGTTCGGTCGGTCGGATGGCGGATGGGTAGAGGTGGCGTGGTTGGATGATGGCCTGCGGTTGGACATGATCGCCGGTAATGAAACACGATGCGACGACGGCCGGGCCGCACATTTCACCTGTGACAATGTCGACCTCCTTGCCTACCTCCCGGTGGAAGCGTTCGGCGGTGGAGCCGGCGAAGGCGTGAGCGATCTGTGGGGCTGGACCGATCCGGTGACGGGACACGAGTATGCCTTGGTCGGTCGGGTGGGAGGAGCGGCCTTCATCGACATCACCGATCCGGTGGCGCCGGTATACCTGGGCACCGTGCCCGCCAACAACAGCATCGCGCGCGACCTCAAGGTCTATCGCGACCACTTGTTCTTCACCGGTGACGGTGCCGGTGATCACGGCCTGGTGGTGTTCGATCTCACCCGCCTGCGTGACGTGACCCAGCCGCCGGTGGAATTCGAGCCCGATGCCCGCTACACGGAGATCGCCAGCGCCCACAACCTCATCCTCGATCCGGAATCTGGATACGCCTATGCGGTAGGTGCCAGCGGGGGTGGCACGACGTGTGGCGGCGGGTTGCACATGATCGACATCCGCGATCCGGTGAATCCCACCTTTGCCGGTTGTTACACCGACACCGAGGGACTCATCTGGGAGGGACGGACCCACGACGGCCAATGCGTAGTGTATCGCGGGCCAGACGAGGGCTACCAGGGGCGCCAGATCTGCTTTGCCTCCAATGAGACGGCACTCCGTATCGTCGACGTGACCGACAAGGAAAACCCGGTGCCGCTGGCCGCGGTCAGCTACCCTGGACGGGCCTACATCCATCAGGGTTGGCTCACCGATGATCAACAGTACTTCTACTTGGACGACGAGCTCGATGAGCTGGTGGGGCAGACCGACCGCACGCGCACGTTGATCGTGGACGTGGCCGACCTGGACGATCCGGTGGTCGTGAGCGAGTACCTGGGGTCGACCGCTGCCAGCGACCACAACCTGTACATCGTGGGCGACCGAATGTATCAGGCCAACTACCGGGCCGGTCTCCAGATCATCGACATCAGCGACCGGGAGAACCCGGTCGAGGTGGGACGTTTCGACACCACGCCCTACGACGACGGCAACCCGCCGGGGTTCAGCGGCGCCTGGACGGCCTATCCCTTCTTCGAGAGCGGTGTGGTGTTGGTGTCGAGCTGGTGGGAAGGGCTGTTCATCGTGAAGCCGAGGCCGGAAGAGTTGGTGCCCTAGATCGAATCGGCTAGTTCGTCGCCGAGGTGAGTGCCGCCTCCGCTTCCTCGATCCATGCCCCGTGTTCTGCCGGCGGCATGTCGTAGCGTGCCAGAAACGCTCGGTAATGTTCCCTGGCGTGCTCGGGTCGGCATTGGTTGGTCGTGGCCGGCTCGTTCTTGGGAGGATTGGCCACCTCGGGATGGCGATTCCGTGCACCCGATCCTGGGTGATGCCCGCCAGCGAAAGAGGAGGGGGCGGGTGGCACGAGCCCGCGGGCTCATGGTGGTTCCTAGTTGACCGGAAGTCCGCTCGGTACCGAGGCGGGCATGTCCCCCACGAGGTTCCGGGCAGCCGGGTCGGTGAGTGCTCGCAGGAATGTCATCAGGTCCTGAATGTCCGCGTCCGACAACGCGAGGGGCTCGGCTACCCTTGGGTCCAGCGTCTGCAGTATCTCCGCTATCACCGTTGCGCTGCCTTTGTGGGTTGCCGCCACCGCGGGGTCGAGCTGCGACGGGTCATACTGGCGGAGGGAAGTGGGTACGTCGACATGGTGCCTTACCGCTGCCTCGAGCGTGGTGTAGGTGCCGTTGTGCATCCACGGGCCGGTCAACTCGACGTTCCTGAGTGGCGGGGTGCGAAAGGCGAATCGGTCACCAGCCAGTCCCGTAACCAGGGACCGACCCTCGTCGAGCCCCGCCCCGGGCCCGATGGCAGGGATGCCGATATTGGCATAACCCATGTCGGTTAGGTGTGGTCCGGAATGGCACGAGGCGCATCCCGTGTTCCCGATGACTCCAAAGAACAACAGGGCCCCGCGTTTAGCGATGGGATCCAACGCCTGGTTGTTTCCCGCCAGGTAGCGATCGAAGGGGGAGCCCGCGGAATGCCAGGTTGATGCCTCAAACGCGGCGATGGCATTGGCGACGTGCTCGATACCGGGGTCGGAGTTGCCCAAGGCAGGGTAGGCC
This sequence comes from uncultured Gemmatimonadota bacterium, assembly GCA_913009915.1. Classification (GTDB taxonomy): domain Bacteria; phylum Gemmatimonadota; class Gemmatimonadetes; order Gemmatimonadales; family GWC2-71-9; genus N074bin45. The sequence goes on from CAJVYZ010000174.1 coordinate 6,288, forward strand.
GCGCGGAACATGGTGACGTATTCGGGAATCGCCAACAGGCGGGCCACGATGGCATTCCATATTCCGACCCAGTCGCTTCCAGCCAGGAGCGCCAGCTCGTTGGCCTGCCCCCGCACATCCAGGTCGCCGGCGCCCCCCCGCCCCCCCTC
>CAJVYZ010000175.1 GCA_913009915.1 uncultured Gemmatimonadota bacterium
GCGCCGAGGTAGCACACCCGCCGCCCGGGCTCATCCGTGGCGGCTTCAAACTCGGCCGAGACCTCGGCCAACCGTTTGGGCGGGCACACCGGGTTCCCGGCAACCACGCGAACACCGGGGCGATCGACGTAGCCGACCACCGCATCGCCCGCCGCACCGAACCAGAGGTCGATACCGGGATTGAGGATCTGGTAGGCGGTGGGATTGTGGCCATAGGTGAGGACGATCGCGCGCGCGCGCTCGAAGGTTGGAAGTTGGGATGGCATAGGCGCGCGGCGGTAAGGCGGTAAGGCGGTAAGGCGGTAAGGCGGTAAGCAAAATGGCACATGCTACGCGGTTTGGCTACGATCTGCTGGAGTATGGCCAGCATATTTCAAGAATGGTGCCTTATGAGCGATTCGAAGCTTGGAAAAAGTGCCACGAACTGGTGTTGGCGGTATACACCGTCACAGAGGCATTCCCAGCGGAGGAGCGGTATGGCCTCGTCTCACAATTGCGGAGGGCTGCCTTCTCAGCGGCGGTGAACATCGCTGAAGGTTCTGCAAAGCGCGGGTGGCGCGAATTCCGCCGTTACCTCGACATCTCCATCGGCTCGTTATCGGAAGTCGCCTATACCCTACGAGTTGCCAAAGATCTCGGTCATATTACACACGACCAATGGGCGTCGCTGGACGACCTGCGCGATCATGCCGGCCGCCTGACCTGGGGATTATATCGATCCTTGACCAACACCGCCGAAAAGTAGAGCTGCACCCCCGTTACCGCCTGTACCGCCTTACCGCCTTACCGCCCATTAGAACACCCACCCCGCCCACCGAGGACTCGTCGCGAACACTAGAGCAATGCCGGTCATCACCCACAACATCCGTTTGGTGCGCTTGCGAGCCCGGGGATCGGCACACGGCTTGTCGGGTTCGCAGGCCCGCTGCTCTTCCTTGTCCATCAAGTGGTAGGCCAAATAGAGAAACACCGCCGTGATGACCAGGAATATCGACCGGTAAGGCCGGAACACTGACAAACCGGCTCCCGACAACCCGATGCTCGCCATCAACAGCGGTCCCGTGCAACACAACATGGAAGCGAACGAAGCAGCGAGGCCGCCGATACCGGAAAACAGAATCTTGCCAAGTGTCATAATAAGTAGTGCGTTGGGCGTTGGGCGTTGGGCGTTGGGCGTTGGAAGCTAACGGCACCCAGTCGTCGAGCCCACCTACCGCCCTTACCGCCATACCGCCTTACCGCCATACCGCCTTACCGCCTTACCGCCTTACCGCCCTACCGCCCCAACACCCTCCCCGGCAAGTCTCCAGAATGCTCACCCTCTCGGACCACCACCTCGCCGTTCACCAACACCACCTCGATACCCACTGGATACTGATGGGGGTCGGTGAACGTCGCCCGGTCGGCCACCGTCGCCGGATCGAACACCACCAGATCGGCGAAGGCGCCGACCGCGACCTGCCCGCGGCGGTCGAGACGAAGCCGCCGGGCCGGCATGCCGGTCATCTTGTGGATGCCGACCTCGAGGGGCATGAGGTGCTGGTCTCGACAATAGTGTCCCAACACCCTGGGGAACGAGCCGTACGACCGAGGGTGGGGCGACCCCTCCGAGAGCGGTCCATAGGTGGCGCGAGCCGAGCCGTCGGAGCAAATCATCCCCAACGGATGCGCCAGAATCATGGCGGTGTTCTCTTCGCTCATACCAAAGCCGACCATACCGATGCTCGCCTGTCCCTGACGGACGATCTCCAACAGCAACACGTACGGGTCCTTGCCGACCTCCCGGGCCAGCGTTCCCACCTTGCGACCCTTGATCCAGTCGAGGCCCTCGCCGTCGGCCGAGGTCATTTGCACCGCGTCCCAGCTGCCGAGTTCGGCGACTTTCCCTCGAACGGCCTTCTCGATGGCCTCCTGCAACTCGGCGTCGTCGAGCCGGACCAGAAATGCCTCGGTGCCCCCGTCTCTCGACCACAACGGGAACAGGGACGTGAGCCCTGTACTGTAGGCCACATAGGGGTAACGGTCGAAGGTCACCTCGCCGCCGTCTTCCACCGCGCGCTCCAGCGTATGGAGTACCGGCTCCGCTTTCCACCAGTTGCGCTGGCCCTGGGCCTTGAGGTGTGAGATGTGCACCGGCACCCCGGCCCGCCGCCCTACCGCCAGGGCCTCTTCGACGGCCGCCATCAGTTGGTCGTCTTCGTTGCGCATGTGGCTGGCGTAAGGGAGATCGGTGCCGCGCAGGGGTTCCGCCAGCGCCACCAGTTCATCGAGGTCGGCGAAGCCGCCCGGCACATACTCCAGGCCGCTGGACAGACCACAAGCCCCTTGCTCGATCGCCTCCGCCACCAGAGCCACCATTTGAGCTAGCTCCTCGGCGGTAGCCGGGCGGTCGTCGTAGCCGATGACCAGGCGTCGAACGGTGCCCGCCCCGATCATGCTGGCAATGTTGACGGCCGTGCCGTCGCGCTCGAGTCGCTGGTAGAAGCCGGCGATGTCGACGATCTCCTCCGGGGTTTCCCGTTCACGAGTGTCCCGCCAAGGACCGAGTGACGACCCGTCCTGGCCCACGATCTCCGTGGTAACTCCTTGGCGTATCTTGCTTTCGGCCCGAGGATTGACCAGCAACTCCCGGTCGGTATGTGAATGGATGTCGATGAACCCCGGCGCCACCGCCAAACCATGGACATCGATCACTGCGGCACCTGCCTCAGCGAGGCCGGGACCGATGCCGGATATACGATCTCCGTCGACGGCGACATCTACTTCCGCAGGTGCAGCCCCGGTGCCGTCGTACACCAACCCACCCTTCAGCAGAATCGACGCCGACGGCATACCACCAGACCAAAAGGGGCGGCGGGCCCAGCCGGGAAGCGCTGCCATCCCAAGAGCTGACGACGCCTGAACGAACGTGCGACGCTTCACTTGAGTGACCCTCCCGCCCTGATGGCCTGGCGGATGCTCGCCAGGTGATGATCGTCATGCTCCGCCACGAACAGGGCCAAATCCACCGGACGCATGGGTTGATCGAGCCGGGGATGGAGAGCATCAAGAAGCTGCTGCTCGTCGTCGAGAGCCTCGAACCGCCGGACCAGGGTCATGCGCAACTCGCGAAACCGCGTCAGCAGATCGGGCAACATCGCCGAGTTGTGCTTGGCTTGGTCGGTCATGGCGTTGGTGAGATCGGCCCCGCGCAAGACCTTGGCGCCGGCTAGCAGGTCGTCGACCCGTCCGGCCCACAACGGCTCGAGATCGAGGAAGTGGCCAACATTTTCCTGAATGGACCAGGCACCGTCGGCGGCCGCCAGCCGGATTTCCGTGGGAACACCCTGCACCAACTCTTCGAGTCGGGCGGGAGTCCCCCGCAGCCGCTCGATCATGTTGGGCAACAACCCCACCGGTATCCCCAGATCGAACACCCGGTCGAACCACTTTGCGCGATCACTCATTGCCGGACTCCCAAGGGGGAAACGCTGTGTAGGGAGAGGGGTTCACCCTAACGTCCCATTCTGAACCGTTGTTAATCCGATGACCTCCCGCAAGTCGGAATCACCGGTCCCGTGGCCGACGCAACCTGAACACATGATAATGCGTATTACAAGGTTACAGTGCTCGCCGCAATCCGTGTGGCCGGCCGCGTGAACCCCGAACCGGATTTGGCGTTGCGAGATGAGCCTACTAGCGCCCTGGCGCTCACCACAATCCTGGCAGGATTCCTGTGCCTCGGCACGGTACCAAGGTCCCTGGAGGGACAGAACCGCCTGGTCGATCCCTCGGCTATGCTGGTCCAGCCGCCGGTCGACAGCGTGCCGCATGAGTTCTATTTCACCCGCGCCATGTACAGCGACATCCGGGCACGGTTCCCTTCCTGGAGTGTCGACTACCCCAAGGCGGACCGGCAGTTCCTGATCGGCTTGCAACAACTCACCAATATCGACGCCTCGGGCGCCGAACACCCGATCCGGCTCGACGATCCCGCCCTCAGGGAGTTTCCGGTTCTCTATGCCGTCGAGGTCGGCTACATGTCGCTCACGGAGGCGGAGCGCAGCGGTCTGCGGGATTATCTCCTGGCCGGCGGCTTCTTGGTGGTCGACGACTTTTGGGGCAGTTGGGAGTGGTTCAATTTCGAGCGACAGATCCGCACGGTGCTCCCCGAGTACTCCATCGTTGACATCCCGCCTGATCATCCGGTCCTGCATGTGTTCTACGATATCGATGAAATCGTGCAGGTGCCCAACGTCGGACAAGGGCGCTCGGGAGGGCCCACCTGGGAGAAGGATGGCTATATCCCGGCCTTTCGGGGCATTATGAATGAAGAGGGGCGAATCCTGGTCGCCATCGTGTGGAACAGCGACCTGGGGGACGCCTGGGAGTGGGCCGAAGATCCATTCTACCCGCTCCGTTTTTCGAATTTCGCCTATCAGTTGGGCGTCAACCTCATCGTGTACGCGATGAGTCACTGAGGGCACCGTGCCGGAATCGTTGTTTACCTTCCTGTTCAAGTACCGGCCAGTCGTTTTCGAGCGCGGACGGCTGGTCTTCGAGACGGCACGGCCAGTTGTGTTGCTGCTCGCCGCACTGGCCGTCGCCCTCGTGCTGGGTACGATATATCTGCGGCAACGCGCTCGCGTAGGCGGCAGCACGGTCGCCGTACTGACCGCGATCAGAACGCTGATCCTGGCACTGGTGGTGCTGGCGCTACTCAGGCCGGCACTCACGATCTCGACGGTGGTACCGGGCGAGAATTTCCTCGCCGTCCTGATCGATGATTCCCGCAGCATGCGCTTGGCAGACGACGAGGCTGTGACACGCGGCGCCCAGGCGCTGGAGGGGTTCACCAGCGGCTCGAGCGAGCTCCTCGCCGGGTTGCTGGATCGGTTCACCATCCGGCACTACCGCTTTTCCGACATCACCACCCGACTGGACCCGTCCCATCCACCCACGTTCGACGGCAGGGCCACCGACATCGGCGCGGCCCTCGACTACGTGCGGCAGGACCTCACCGGTGTCCCTCTGGCCGGGCTCGTGCTAGTCACGGACGGCGCCGACAACGCCGACTCGGCACTCACCGATCCACTGCTCCAGCTCACGTCTAGGGGCATCCCGGTATACACCGTCGGCCTCGGGGAGGAATCGTTCCGCCGGGACATCGAGGTGACCCGCGTCGAAGCGCCGGCCCGGGTACTCAGGGGATCGGCCTTCGCCGTCGATGTCATGCTGCAACAGCACGGCTATGACGGCCGGACCGTTACCCTCATAGTCGAGGAAGAGGGCACCATCGCCGCCACGAAGACGGTAGAGTTCCGCCGCGGTCAGGCGGGCACGACAGTCCGCGTCAACCTGACGGCCGAAACTCCGGGGCCGCGTGGCTACCGCTTCTACATCGAGCCGTTGGCCGACGAGCGCGTGCGGGAGAACAACGCCCGCAACATCCTCGTCTCCGTGGCCGATGGCCGCGAGAAGATCCTCTATTTCGAAGGGGAACCGCGTTGGGAGGTCAAGTTCCTCCGGAAGGCGGTCCGCGACGACGAGAACATCCAGCTCGTGGTCCTACAGCGCACGGCCGAGAACAAGTATCTCCGCTTGGGCGTCGATGACGCACTCGAATTGACCAGGGGATTCCCCACCACCCGAGAAGAACTGTTCGCCTACCGGGGGCTCATCCTGGGGAGCGTCGAGGCGAGCTACTTCAGCCACAACCAACTGCAGATCATCGAGGAGTTCGTCAGTCAGCGGGGCGGTGGCCTGCTGTTCCTCGGCGGCCGCGAGAGTTTCGCTGAAGGTGGCTACGCCGGCACGCCCCTCGAGACCGTCCTCCCAGTCGTGTTGCAAGACGCCGTCCCGGACGAACCAGCGTCTCTGGCGGAAATCCAAGTGAGCCCCACACCGAACGGGATGGCCCATGCGGCCATCCAACTGGCAGCCACCCTAGAGGCGTCGACCGAGCGGTGGAACAACCTGCCGCCGCTCACGACACCCAACCCCATCCATCGCGTCAAGCCGGGCGCTACCGTGCTGCTCACCGGAGCCCCGCTGAATGGTGATGACGAACTGGTCGTGCTGGCCAGCCACCACTATGGGCGCGGCCGGGTCATTGCCTTCACGCCTCAAGACTCCTGGCTGTGGCAGATGCACGCCGACGTGCCACTCGAGGACATGACCCACGAGCGCCTGTGGCGCCAAATGACCCGCTGGCTGGTGAGCACCGTACCGGAGCGGGTCGCCGTCGAGACGTCCAAGAACCGACTCTCGCCGGGAGATCGGAAGAGCGTCGTGTAGGGAAAGAGTGTAGATCTCGGTGGTCGCCGTATCATTAAAAAAAAAAAGAACAAAAAATAACAAAGAAAAAAAAAAAAGAAGATATGAACATGCATGTGACAGACTAAGTTGTAAGACACATCGTTAGTAATGC
>CAJVYZ010000176.1 GCA_913009915.1 uncultured Gemmatimonadota bacterium
GGAGTTCAGCCGGGTGCTCTTCCGATCTGCCGCCGCGCGGGGGTAGAGGGCCGTGAGTTGGTCGTGGAGCGGATCCCGTACAAGGAGACGCGGGACTACGTGAAGATTGTGCAGACCAATCGGGATGTGTATGCGGCGCTGTATGGCTGGTAGCTGGTGGCTGGTAGCTGGTAGCTGGTGGCTGGTGGCTGGTGGCTGGTGGCTAACGGTAGGCGGTGGACGGCTAGTGCTCGTGGTTACTAGCCACCAGCCACCAGCCACCAGCCACCCGCTACCCGCCACCAACTACATCTCATCAACGGTCATCGCCCTCGGCGGTCCCAGAATCTCCCGCCAGATGATCGCCTGCTCGAGCGTGGGGGCCTCGGCGGAGACAGCCTTCGGCTCGGGTTCGTCCGGCCGGCGCACCGCCTGGTGGAACACGTCATGGTCCTCGGCCGTGCGCTCACGGCCTTGCTCCTCGGCCACCAGACGCCGCCGGGCGATGGCCCTTTCGGCCTTGGCCCTGAAGTCGTCCACGTCATCGCGGCCGGCAGGCTCCCTGCTCCGCTGGGCGATGGCCCTTTCGGCCTTGGCCATGAAGTCGTCCCCGTCATCGAGGGCAGCGGCGAACGGTTCCGCCGGCTGACGCACCATGACTTCGGGTTTGCCTTCGGTGGCCGTTTGTTGCTGTGTCTGGGCCAAGGCCCGCTCGGCCAGTGCCGCGAACTCGGGGTTCAGTTGCCGCAATACCTGCTCGAGCTTGCCGCCCCCGCGGTGCGACGCGTCGGGTAACTGCGCCCGCGGCTCGGCGCTGACCGGTTCGGGGTCGATCGACAGTGGGGTCCCCCGCTGGGCCATTTGCTTGCGCCGGCGCGCCTCCTTCTTCTTCTTGTCGAAGACCATCCCCACAATCCAGATCAGGACCAGGACTGCGATGCCGCCGAAGTTGTCCATCGACTACTCGGTCCCGGCCTGCTTGTCGCTCTTGCCGGCGATGGTGTTCCGCATGGACGTGTCTGCCTGAATGTTGCGGTACTTCTGGTAGTCCATGACGCCCAGATTGCCGGAGCGGAACGCCTCGGCCATGGCCCTGGGTATTTCCGCTTCGGCTTCGATGACCTTGGCACGCTGCCGCTGCGCCTCGGCGATGTACTCCTGCTCCGTCGCCACCGCCAGGGCGCGTCGCTCCTCGGCCTTGGCCTGGGCGATGCGCTTGTCGGCCTCGGCCTGATCGGTCTGCAGCTCCGCCCCGATGTTCTTGCCCACGTCGACGTCGGCCACGTCAATCGACAGGATCTCGAACGCGGTGCCGGCGTCCAGGCCCTTGGCCAGCACCGTCTGGGAGATGGCATCGGGATTCTCCAGCACTCGCTTGTGCGATTCGGACGAACCGATGGTACTCACGATGCCCTCGCCGACCCGGGCGAGAATGGTCTCCTCGCCGGCACCACCCACCAGCCGATTGATATTGGCTCGCACGGTGACCCGCGCCACCGCCAGCAACTGAATGCCGTCCTTGGCCATGGCCGCCACCTTGGGAGTGGTGATGACCTTGGGATTGACGCTCACCTGCACCGCTTCGAACACGTCGCGGCCGGCGAGGTCGATGGCAGTGGCCTGTTTGAGATCGAGGGGAATGCCCGCCTTGTCCGCGGAGATGAGGGCGTTAACCACATTTCTCACGTCCCCGCCAGCCAGGTAGTGCCCCTCGAGAGCGTCGATCGACAGTGAAATGCCGGCCTTCTCCGCGGCGATGAGCGGGACGACGATGGAGGACGGGACCACCTTACGAAACCGCATCCCGATGAGCTGCATCATCGAAACCTTGACCCCCGATGCCATGGCCGTGATCCACAGACCCACCGGCACGAACCGGAAGAAGGTGACCAGAAAGATGATGCCGAAGAAAATCAGCATGAAGAACAGTGCTGGACCGCGTTGCCCGATGTCTTCCACAGTAGACCTCTCGTTGGTGCCCTAGGGGTCGTTGTCGACCGACCGCACGACGTGCCGGTACCCGTCAGAGCGCAGGACTTTGATCTGCTGGCCCTGCGACACAAATTCGCCTTCCGTTACCGCGTCTATCCGCTCCTCGCCGATGACCACCGTGCCCGCCGGCCGGAGATCGGTGAGCGCGGTGCCCAGCTGCCCGATCAAGTCGCTGCGTTCCGGCGCCGAGATGAAGCCGGTTTCCTTGTCGAGCCCCTTCTTCAACAGCAGGCCCTTGAACCGGTTGCTCGACGGGAGGTGCCGCAGCCAGGCATATGCCACCGCCACGGTAATCACCACGCTGGCGCCAACCACGGCGATTGCCTGGGTGAAGTCCCCCATGGTGGGGACGTTGCCCACCATGGCCAGCACGAAAGCCGCACCCAGCAACAGCAGGCCCAGCACCCCGGCAACACCGAAGCCCGGCAGAACGAATACCTCGACCCCGAGGGCCACCATGGCAGCCGCGAGCAGAATGATCTCTTCCATGCCGGCCAATCCCAGCAACAGGTTGGAACCGAAGAACAACCCGAGGGCGCCAAGACTCACAACGCCCCCCAGGCCGAAGCCTCCCGACTTGATCTCGAACACCAGGCCCAGCATTCCCAGTGACAGCAGTAGCGGTTGCACCAGTGGGCTGGTCAGGAAGCGCACCAACCGCTCGGCCCAGTTGATGCCCGGCTCCACCACCACGGCATCGGCATGGCCGATCCGGGAAAGCAGGTCGGCCTCGTCGGACACCTGAGCCCGGGCAAAACCCAACTCGACCGCCTCCTCGGTGCTCAGCGTGAGCAGCTGTCCCTCTTCCACCACACCGGGGATGGCGATCGACTCGTCCACCATGGCCTCGGCCACAGTGGGATCGAGCCCGTGTTCCTCAGCCAGCGCTCTGAACTCCGCCCGCATGGCGGAAACGATCTTCTCCGAAGCCTTGGTCCCCTGGCCGTCGACCGGCGTGGCGGCGCCGATGACCGCGCCGGAACGCATGTAAATGCCGTCGCTGGCCAGGGCTATGAGGGCGCCCGCGCTGTAGGCCCGAGGATTGACGAAGGCATAGACCGGGAGATCCGTCCGCCGGATCGCGTCGGCGATTTTCTCCGCCGCATCGATACGGCCCCCGGGCGTGTCGAGATCGAGGATTACGGCCACGGCCCCCGCCGCATCAGCCTCGCGGACCGCCCGCGCCACGAACGGCGCCAAACCGAGCTCGATGACGCCGGTGATCGGGATACGATACACCGTGTCCTGCGCGGCAACAGATGTGATGGTACCGCACGCGAAAACAAGGGCCGCAAACAGCGACTTCATCTCAGCCCCTTTTAGGAGAGAGGGTGCCGGCTTTCTGCTGCTGATCCATCATATGGGAGTGTAATAGGTATGGCGGTAGGGCGGTATGGCGGTAGAGCGGTACGGCGGTACGGCGCGGCGGCGGCGGCGGGGTACCGCCCTACCGCCCTACCGCCCTACCGCCCTTCTTGCCTCTGCCGGGCGGCTTGGGCGCGGCGAATCTGTTGCAGCAACCGCTCGCGCAGCATGACGTACTGCGCTCGCTGGACCGGATCGAGGTATTCCGTCATCTCGGTCAGTTCGTCCTTGAAGCTCTGGATGTAGGACATGCGAGTTTCGGTCAAGGCGTCGAGGAGCACCACCAGGCTATCCTGATCGGCCGCAACCCCAGGGCGGAGCTGGCCAGTCAGTCCCCGTTTGACGTCGCGCTCCCGTTGTTCCAGCAAGCGCCGCTCGATGGCGAAGTGGGTGACCGTCGATCGCAGGCGTTCAGCCTGCTCTGCGTCCAGCCCCAATTCCTCGGTGGCCCGGGCCATGAACCGTTGTTCGATCTGCCTCATGAGTTGCTGGCGGTTGGGGCGGTCTTGTCCATCCTGGCCGGTGAGGGGAGGAGCCATCACCGTGAGCGCCACGATGGCTAGTGCCAAAGCGTTTCTGAACATCATCGCGGTCATCCCTCCCATGCCTGAAGCACCTGCTCGAGCTCCTGGCGCTCGAGATCATCGATGAACGGTACCACCATCACGCTGGCCGGCGCCGCGGGGTCGAAACTGGCCAGCACCAGCAGGAGTTCGGTCGTCTCCAGACTGTCGAGTTCGGGAACCAGCCAGACGATCTCGGCGGATGATCCGGCGGCTGTGTCGCGACCGCCAAACGGTCCCAGCAGCAACACGATGGTCGCGGCAGCGGCCACCAGGCCGGCCGCCCACCAGCCAGGCCGGCGAAACGGCAACACCCGCGGCCGGCGCTGGAGCCGCTCGACGACCGAGGCAGCCATGGCCTCGGGATCCACGGCGGCGGCGATCCGCTCGCCCAGCGCCCCGGCCCGCTGGACCAGTTGCCATTCGAGGGCGCACTCCTCGCACGAGGAGAGGTGATCCTCTTCCTCGCGCGTCCAGTGAGCGCTGCCCGACGCCACTTCGGGCATCCGGTCACTCAGGATCCGGCATGGATTGACGGTCATCGCAACCGCTCCTTCAGCCGCTTCACGGCATGGTGGTAATGTACTCTGGCCGCTCCCGGCGTGGTGTCGAGGACCCGTGCGATCTCGGCGTAGTCTGCTCCCTGCTGCACTCGCAGGAGGAACACTTCCCGTTGCAGCCGGGGCAGCCGGGCGATGCCCTCCAGCAACTGTTGCTCCACCTCACCCGCGGCCAGCTCCTCGTGAGGATCGGCCCGGTCGGGCAACTTCCCGTCGTCCAGCGCGACCATCCGGCGACCCTTCCTCTTGCGGAATTCGTCCTTGAGGAGATTGCCGGCGATGGTCAGCAACCAGCTGCGGAATGCGGCATCCCCCCGCCAACTGTCCAGCTTGCCAAAGGCCTTGATGAAGGCCTCCTGGGTCAAATCGTCGACCTCGGCCTCGCCCGCCCCGGCGCTATACAGAAACCGCACCACCGCCCGCGTGTGACGGGTGACCAGCTCGGTGGCGGCTCGCTCGTGGCCGGCTCGGTAGGCCGCCGCGAGTTCCGCGTCGCTCAGAGAGCCGAACTCGAGAGGGAAACCCATCAATACCTGGTAGACGTCCGGAAACGCCCATAGTTAAGCGATTTGACCCTCGGGGCGTGAGGCGCTAGGTTCCTCCCGAACGAACGTTCGGACGGATGATGACCTCCAGCGATGACCGGCTGCAACACCTGGTAGGCACCGCCACGGCGATTTTCGCCGAACGGGGGTTCCGTGCCACCTCGATGCGCGACCTGTCGCGGGCCTCGGGGATGAGCCTGGCGGGCATCTACCACTACGTTCGCAGCAAGCACGAGTTGTTGTTCCTGATCCAGGATCAATGCTTCACCGAGGTACACGCGGGAGCCGTGGCAGCCCTCGAGGGGGTCACCGACCCCGAGGAGCGTGTCCGGGCGTTCATCCGGCATCACCTGGTGTTCTTTACCGGGCACATGGACAAAATGAAAGTCCTGTCCCATGAGGACGACGAATTGGAAGGCACGATGCGCCAGCAGGTCCGGGAACGCAAGCGCGCCTACGTCGACCTCCTCTGGTCGCTGCTGCACCAGGTCGACCACCGCCCCGTCAACCCCGTGGTCGCCGGATACACCCTGTTCGGCATGATGAACTGGATCTACACGTGGTATAATCCGGCGGGAACCATTCGCCCGGAACAACTGGCCGACGACGTTGCCCGGCTGTTCCTGTACGGCTATCTCCCCTCGACTCGCCCGGCGGTAGAACTGGCCGCTTCACCTGGAGGATAAGGACTTGGCAGAACAGAACGTCCTCAGCCCGCTGGAGAAGGAACGCAGTCTGGCGGACATGGCCCTGATCGAAAAAATCGCCAAGGGATTCATGGTGGAGTCCGAGGAAGACATGACGCCGGGCTACAAGAAAGCGCTGTTGACCCAGTTGACGGTCCAGGGAGACACGGAACTGCTCAGCGCCCCTGCTTACTACCTGGCCTCCCGCGACGCCCCGACCATCAACAGCCGCATCGCGGTGACGGCCATCGTCCACGACGAGTTGGGCCACGCCAATATCGCCTATCGCATGATGGAAGACCTCGGTGTGGACAAGCACCAGCTGCTGTACGGCCGGCAACCCCACGAGTTCAAGCATCCGTACGGTTTCGACCAGCCGCTGGAGAACTGGGCCGAGATGGTGGTGGCCAACGGGTTCTTCGACCGCGCGGGGATCACCCTGCTGGGCGACGTCCACCAGCACACCAGCTACGGGCCGCTCAAGCGGGCCCTGGTCAAAGTGGACCGGGAGGAGATCCTGCACCTGCGTCACGGTGAGTCGTGGATGAAGCGGTTGGCCAAGGCCGGTGGCGAGGTCAGGGAAGCGCTCCAGCGAGCGGTGGACTGGATGTTCCCCATATCGCTGGAGTGGTTCGGCCTGCCCGACGATCTCAAGCGCCACAGCGGACAACTGGATTACCAGTTGAAGGGC
>CAJVYZ010000177.1 GCA_913009915.1 uncultured Gemmatimonadota bacterium
TTGCGCTTTTTTGGTGACATCTCCTACCCCGTGTTATTTTAGTTTTATTCTCTTTTTTTTTTTAATGATACGGCGACCACCGAGATCTACACTCTTTCCCTACACGACGCTCTTCCGATCTGTCGGTCTCATGGGCCTGTATCATGACATCAGCGAACTATTACAGGCCCGGCGGGAGGCCGAAGCGGCCAGCAGCGCCAAGAGTCAGTTCCTGGCCAACATGAGCCATGAACTTCGTACTCCGCTCAATGCCATCATCGGCTACAGCGAGCTACTGCAGGAAGAGTTGGCCGAGTTGGGACACGAGGAGTTGGACGGCGATCTTGAAAAGATCCATACCGCGGGGCGGCACCTGTTGTCGCTCATCAATGATATCCTCGATTTGTCCAAGATCGAGGCCGGCAAGATGGAACTGTACGAGGAATCGTTTGCGATCGGGGACATGCTCGAGGATGTGAAGTCGACCGTGGCACCTTTGGTGGCCCAGAATGACAATCGCCTGGAGGTCGACGTAGCCGATGACATCGGCGCCATGTTCGGCGACCTGACCAAAGTGCGCCAAATGTTGCTCAATCTGTTGTCCAACGCCTGCAAGTTTACCGAACGCGGGACCATCACACTGTCGGCGCGTCTGGAACGGACCGATGGTGGTGACACCGTCCATTTCGGCGTGAGTGATACGGGCATCGGCATGACGCCCGAGCAGATGGACCGGTTGTTCGAGGCCTTTGCCCAGGCGGAATCGTCGACGTCGAGCCGCTACGGCGGGACGGGGCTTGGGCTGGCGATCACGCAACATTACTGTCACATGATGGGTGGCGACTTGAGCGCGGAAAGCGCCCCGGGTGAAGGGACGTCGTTCGCGCTGTGGCTCCCCGTGGGAGACCCGAACCCCAAAGCCTCATAGGAATTCTGATGGCCAAGATTCTCCTGATTGAAGACAACGAAATGAATCGCGACATGCTGTCTCGGCGGTTGATTCGGAAGGGATACGAGGTGGCTATGGCGGTCGAGGGGTTGCAGGGGGTCGAGATGGCGGCGACCGGGGACTATGACTTGGTACTGATGGACATGGGCCTGCCCGACATCGACGGATGGGAAGCCACCAGACAGATCAGGGCTCGCTCTGACGTCGGCAGCATCCCGATCATTGCGTTGACGGCGCACGCCATGGCTGGTGACCGGGAGAAAGCACTCGAGGCGGGCTGCGACGACTACGACACCAAACCGATCGAGCTTCCCAGGCTACTCGGCAAGATCGAAAGCCTGCTCGAGAAGGCCAAGTGACCACAGCATCCGAGTCTGATCCGCCGGCGAACCCCATCGCCGAGTTGCGGCACGAACTGCGCACTCCCATCAACCACATCGTGGGCTACACCGAGATGTTGTTGGAGGACGCCGAGGGGAGTGAGTACGCGGAGCGGCGGGCGGCCTTCGAGCAGACGCTGATGGCCGCGCGCGAGGCCATCGATCTCATCAACGTCACGCTACCCCCCACTCGTCTCGAGATCGAGGGCCAGGAACTGGCCGACCTTACTCGGTCGTTTGCTTCGCCCCAGCAGAGGATTCGTGACGCGCTAGAGGGACTCCTGGCAGACGAAAAGGTGAAAGCCGACGAGGCGCTGGTCGAGGATCTCCACAAGATCTTGTCGGCGGCGGAACGGTTGGGAAGTGCTAGCGGAGGCGAAAGCGGGGACGAAAGCGGGGGCGGCGAGGACGAAAGCGGGGGCAGCGAGGACGAAAGCGGGGGCAGCGAGGGCAGCGGGAGCAGCGAGGGCAGTGGGGGGCATGGTGGGCTGATTCTGGTGGTGGATGACTCGGCGGAGAATCGGGATATGCTGTCGCGGCGGTTGGGGCGGGAGGGGTATGACTCGGTGAGCGCGGCCGACGGGAGGGAAGCGCTTGACCTCATCGCCAAGAACGACTTCGACCTGGTGTTGCTCGATGTGTTGATGCCGGAAGTCGACGGCTATCAGGTGCTGGAGCAACTCAAGGACGATCCCGCCACGCGCGACATTCCCGTCATCATGATCTCGGCGCTCGACGACATGCCAAGTATCGTGCGTTGCATCGAGCGCGGGGCTTAGGACTTCCTTCCCAAGCCGTTCGACGCGGTGTTGCTGCGGGCCAGGCTCAGCGCCTGTCTCGAGAAGAAGCGACTGCGCGATGCGGAGAAGGAATACCTGGAACAGGTCAACGAGGTCATCGCCGCGGCCAGTGCCGTGGAGGCCGGTAATTACCAGGCGGGTACCCTGGCCCAGGTGGCCCGGCGCGACGACGAGTTGGGCCGACTGGCCCGTATCTTCGACGGTATGGCGGATCACGTCCGCTCGCGGGAAGACCGGCTGCGCAACCAGGTGCACCACCTGCGCGATGAGGTCGAGGCGGCCCGGAAGGCGCAGGCAAAGGCGGGGGACGCCGGCCCCGAGGCCGCCAACCTCACCACTGGGCAACGTTTCGCCGGTCGCTACGAGGTGCTGGGCACCATCGGGCAGGGTGGCATGGGTATGGTCTATCGGGCCATGGACCTCGAATTGGATGAAGAAGTCGCCATCAAGACGCTCCGACCCGAGCTGGTGGCCGATGAGACCGTCCTCGAGCGGTTCAAGACGGAGATCCGTTTGGCTCGGCGAATTTCGCACCGCAACGTGGTCCGTATCCACGACTTTGGAGAATCGGCCGGGGTCGACTTCCTGACCATGGAGTACGTAGAAGGGATCACCGTTCGCGAGCTGATAGACGAGCGAGGGCAGCTGGAGGTTTCTTCGACATTGGCCCTGGCGCGACAGCTGGCTGCGTCGCTGGAGGTGGCGCACGAGCAAGGAGTCATCCACCGCGACATCAAGCCCCAGAACCTTCTGGTGGATGGCGACGGGATACTCAAGGTCATGGACTTCGGCATAGCCCGCTTGACCGAGCGCAGCAGCGGATTGACCGAGGTGGGCCTGGTGGTGGGCACGCCGTCATACATGTCGCCGGAACAAATGTTGGCGGAGGACATCGACGTTCGGAGCGATCTGTACGCGGCCGGGGTAGTGCTGTACGAATGTCTGACGGGTCGCTTGCCGTTCGATGCCATTACTCCGGTGGCGATGATCGCCAAGGTGTTGAGTGAGACGCCTCAGGCGCCCAACACGGTTGTCTCGGATGTGCCGCCGGCGTTGTCGAGCCTGGTGATGCAGCTACTGGCGAAGGACAAGAACGAGAGAGTGCAAACGGCGACCGCCTTGGCGGCGCAGCTGGATGGGATTGGATAAGAACTGTCAGCTGTCAGCAGAATGCCTAGAACACTGATTCACCGCACACCGCACTGCGCACCCAGTGCCCAACTCTTCCCGGTCGATCGGTTATTCTCTATAGTAGACCGTATAGTAGACCGTCTCTCACTCGTCTCCGGAGCTCTCCGTGGGTATTCTATCGTGGCTAGTGCTGGGCCTCATCGTCGGCGCCCTGGGCAAGTGGATCATGCCGGGCAAGGATCCGGGCGGCATCCTGGTCACCATGGTCATCGGTATCGCCGGGGCAGTGGTGGGTGGGTTCATCGGCTCGCTGCTGGGACTCGGCGCCGTGAGTGGCTTCGATCTTCGGAGCCTGGCGCTGGCCACGGGCGGGGCGGTGTTGTTGTTGTGGGGATATCGGAAGATGAAGACGTAGGGCGTAGGGCGTAGGGCGTAGGGCGTGGGGCGTGGGGCGTGGGAACTCTCTGACGCGGTACCCAATGCGGACGCGAAGGAGGAATACGACAGTACGTGAGGGACTATGCCGGAGATAATCGAGCGTCTCACAACTGCGCTATCTGACCGCTACGAAATCGAGCGTGAGATCGGCGCCGGGGGCATGGCCACGGTCTATCTGGCGCACGACATCAAGCACGACCGTAAGGTGGCGCTCAAGGTGTTGTTGCCGGAACTGGCGGCGGTGATCGGGGCCGAGCGGTTCCTGCAGGAAATCAAGGTCACCGCCAACCTACAGCACCCGCACATCCTGCAGCTGTACGATTCGGGCGAGGCCGACACGTTCCTGTTCTACGTGATGCCGTTCGTCGAGGGCGAGACGCTGCGGGACAAGCTCAACCGGGAAAAGCAGCTGGCGATCGACGAGGCCATAGAGATCACCACTTCGATCGCCGCGGCGCTCGACTACGCCCACCGGCATGAAGTGATCCACCGCGACATCAAGCCGGAGAACATCCTGCTGCACGAGGGCCAGGCCATGGTGGCCGACTTCGGTATCGCCCTGGCGGTGAGCGAGGCGGGGGCCACGCGGCTGACCGAGACGGGGCTCTCAATCGGGACGCCGCAGTACATGAGCCCCGAGCAGGCCATGGGCGACCGGGAGATCGATGCTCGGAGCGATATCTACTCGCTTGGTGCGGTACTCTACGAGATGCTCACCGGCGACCCGCCCTACACCGGATCCACCGCCCAGGCCATCGTGGCCAAAGTCATCACCGAGAAGGCCACGTCTGTTTCGGTGACGAGAGACACGGTGCCGGACCATGTGGCGAGCGCGGTGGACATGGCCCTGGCCAAGCTGCCTGCCGACCGATTCCATACGGCCGCCGAGTTCTCCCAAGCGTTGGCTGGTCGCGGCCCGAGGATGGTGTCAGCGCGGTCGACGGGGCGGGAAGTTCAACATGCTCCCACCACGAAACCATCTCGCGTGGCGTGGGCCGTGGCCGGGGTCATGACGCTGGTGGCAGGTCTTCTGGCGATCACGACGCTCCGCGGTTCGGGCTCGCGGGAGCAATCGCCTGTTCATGCTACGCTGCAGCTGACGCCTCCGGTGTACCTCGGGACGCGTATGCCGGCATTCTCGGCCGACGGCCAGTTGTTGGTCGTCGAAGGTGTGGTCGACGGACAAAGCCAGCTACTCGCCCGTCGGCTGGATGAGGATGCATTTCATCTCATTCCCGGTACCGAGCAAGGGACCAACCCGTTCCTGTCGCCAGATGGCGCGTGGGTTGGTTTCAACCTCGGTCGTGACAAATTGATGAAAGTGCGTGTGGCTGGAGGTTCGCCGGTCGAACTGGCGGAATCCCAGTTTGGCGGGGGAGACTGGGGGGCGGACGGCACCATCGTCTACACCATGAGTTATCTCAGTGGTCTGTGGCGGACCACTGAGG
Organism: uncultured Gemmatimonadota bacterium; assembly: GCA_913009915.1. GTDB lineage: Bacteria > Gemmatimonadota > Gemmatimonadetes > Gemmatimonadales > GWC2-71-9 > N074bin45. Next base: position 5,126 of record CAJVYZ010000177.1, read on the forward strand.
GCGGCGCCGAGGAGATCGAGATCACCACCCCCGACCCTGCCCGGCGCGAGCTGGCCCATTGGTGGCCGCAGATACTCCCCGACGGTGAGCACGTGCTGTTCACCAATTTCTCCACCCCGATCGACAGCGCCCGTCTCGAAGTGGTGTCGCTCAAGACGGGTGAGCGCACCATCCTGGTCGATGGCGCGGTGGCCGGACGATACGTGCCGTCGGGTCACTTGCTCTTCGCCCGGGATGAGTCCATCCGAGCGGTACGGTTCGATCTCGACCGGCTGGAAGTCGTCGGGTCCGCCGTGCCGGTGGTCGAAGACGTTGCCATGGACCCATCCGACGGGCTGGCCTTTTTTGCCGTATCGCACAGCGGCCATCTGGCCTACGTCAAGGCTTCGGTGGCACAGCCGGATCGTGACATGGTGTGGGTCGACCGTCGAGGCCTGGAGACAGCTACTTCTCTCCGGGGACAGGCGTACGAAAACGTCATGCTGTCGCCGGACGGAACCAAGGTAGCGCTGGCACTGTGGGACGGTATCGATCAGGACGTGTGGATCCACGATTTTGAGCGGGAACTTCTGACCCGGCTGACCTTCGAGCCCGCCCGCGGTTTTGCCCCGCTATGGACACCGGACGGCCAACGGGTGATCTACCGGGCGGAACGGCCGGTGTTCGACCTCTATTGGTTGGATGTCGACGGAAGCCGGGGAGCAGAACCGCTGCTCGTCAGTGACACGGACAAGGACCCGGGGTCGATCTCACCCGATGGCCGTACCTTGGCCTACGTGAAGGGTGTCCCGGGGGGAGGCCAGATCTGGCTTCTCCCGCTGGAAGGTGAGGTCCGTGAGCCGAGGATTTACCTGGCGACCGATCACGATTTGCAATCGCCACAGTTCGCTCCCAACGGCAAGTGGATCGCCTACACCTCCGACGAATCAGGGCGGAGGGAGGTGTATTTGCAATCGTATCCCGATCCAACGATCACCAAGCGACAGGTATCTACCACCGGCGGCGGGGCTTGGGCCTGGACCAAGGGGGGACGGGAATTCATCTACGGAATCGGTGACAGCACTATGGCGGTACCGGTGGATCTGGAGACCGGCAGCACTGGCCGTCCGGTGCTCTTGTTCCGCGGTGAGTACGGCAATGGAGACGTCACCGCTGACGGCGAACGATTTCTCCTGGTCAAGACACACGACGTTGAGCGTCCCCCGCGGATCGAGCTGGTGCTCCACCGGCTGGAGGAG
>CAJVYZ010000178.1 GCA_913009915.1 uncultured Gemmatimonadota bacterium
ATAATTTAGTTTCTGTTGTATGTGTGATTGTCGATTTTATGATTTGTGATGAGTGTTTTTTTTTTTTTTTTTTCAAGCAGAAGACGGCATACGAGATATATCAGTGTGACTGGAGTTCAGACGTGTGCTCTTCCGATCTGTTTTGTCGTTGCCGCTTTTTGCTTCGTGCTAGCGGTGGCCTTTTGCTTCGTGCTAGCAACGATTCGACGCGATTTTTTTGCAGTCGATGGTTTTTTGGTCTTCGTCACGGAAAACTCTCCCAGGATGGCTTAGAGGTGTTCGCCCCAGATTGGTCGCAAATGTTGAAAAAGCTCAACCTGGACGCAAAAAGACATCGGGATATCGTGCTGTCAATTTCCAACGAATAGATAAAATAGGTGGTTCTGACAGTTGGAACGCATTGTACGGATTCTCCGGCTTGCGCAAAGATTCCGATCATGCCGGGCCCGCCCACACTCATCTTGCACGATTCGGCGGCCATCGCTAAGGTTCCGCTCCTTGGTCGTGCCGTACCGGCCCTTTCGGCCGGACGATCTTCTCATGCCAGACGGTCCTTAGTTCGTGAGGCATCGCATACCGTGAGCCAGTCCAAATCCTTCCGCCCGTTCAAGTTCTTCCAATCGTCGCCCCGTCTATTGACGATCAGCGTCCTCGCCACCGCCCTGTTCGCCGGTTGCAGCGGCGACAACGTGACGGGACCGGGCACCGGTGGTGGACTCCCCACCCAGTTCTCCCGGGCGATCACCCTCACCGAGTTGGACAGCATTCTGGCCAGCGGTCCGACCCGGGTGGAGATCAAGCTGATCAACGGCAGCCTGGTGGCCCGTGAGGTCGAGGTGAAGGAAGCCGGTGACTTGAGGGACAAGGAAGAGATCGAGAGCCGCATCACGGCGATCGACCCGGCGGGGAACGTGACGCTGGCCCTGGGCGGGCTGGTGGTCGACTTCGATGGCGGCACGGACTTCGAGGCCGAAGACGGCCAGCATCTCACCATGCAGGAGTTCGTCACCCGGGTGCAGGACGCCCTGGCCGCGGGCCAGAACCCGCCGGTCGAGGCCAAGCGCAGTCCGGCGGACACGCCCCAGGATCCCGACGACGCCACTTTCCTGGCTAGCAAGCTCGAGCTGGACGACGAGGCCGATGAAGACGAGATCGAGATCAACGTCGACGGCGACAACTACGCCAACACCACCACTCCACCGCCCGATGCCATCCTCACGGTGCTGGGTCTGGCGATCGAGTTGGACGTCAGCGGCGGGGTGACCGAAATCGAGGCCGAGATCGACGACGACCGGGACGAGGCGGAGTTCGAGGGACTGGTCGAGTCGGTCACTGGCTCGTCGTTCACCCTCATGGACGGAACCGTGGTGGAGATCGTCGACGACACCGAAATCGAAGACAGCGACGACAGCGACGAGCTGGGCTCGCTGGCCGAGGTGGAGCAGGCTCTGGCCATGGGCTTCCTGGTCGAGGCCGAGGGCGAGGGCGTGGTCACCGGATCGAACCCGCTCACCATCACCGCCTCCAAGGTGGAGTTCGAGATCGAAGACGATGATGACGACCTGCCGGGCGCGGTGGAATTCGAGGACCGCGTCACCAGCGTGGACGTGGCAGGCCGCACGCTGACCCTGATGAACGGCAAGATCGTGCAAGTGGCCGCCGATTCGCTCATCGATACCTCAGGCGACCTGCTGACGCTCCAGGCCGCGTCCGACGCCGTCGACGCCGGTCGCAACGTAAAGGCCGAAGGCCACGCCGAGCTGGTAGACGCCGGCCCGCCGATGACGTTGAACGCGCTGGATATCAAGATCGAGGATGATAGCTAGGAGTGCGCAGGTCGCAGTGCGCAGGGGGGTGATTGAGTGCGCGGCGCGGGGTGCGGTGACCGCCCCGCAGCCCCGCTGCCCCGCAGCCCCGCCCAGGAGAACCCCGGGCGGTAGAAGGCGGTAGCGGGCGGTATGGTGCGAGCAGTACCGCCTGCTACCGCCCGTTACATCTGATACCGCCCTACCGCCCTACCGCTTTACCGCCTTACCGCCCTCACTTCAAACATGCACCAGCGCGTCCACCTTATGCGACAGCTCCTCGGCGCTGCCGTCGATCCGGTAGGCCCGAACAGCTGGACCGTCCTCGCCCTGTTCGACCTTGAACAGCAGGATCGAGTGGTGCTCCTCTGAGAGGTGGTACTCGAGATAGGAATAGGCCCGCCCCGGCTCGGCGCCCGCGCTAATCTCGAACTCATGGCCGCTCTTGACCACGCCGACGAGATCCTCCAGCCATTGCTTGATCGTGGTCGCGCCATGGGGTTCGGCCATTTTTCCCTCCGTGAGTGATGCCACCCGTTTCCGCAGCTACCGCCATTCCTGCCCTCGCTGCCCTCGCTGCCCCCGCCGCCCCCGCTGTCATCGTCCCCCCACCCCCTTCGCCACCTCACGCTCCTCGCCACCCTCGAAATAGGCGTAGTTCTTTCGGGTGTAGGCCGCCCACTCGGGCGGGACGTCCTCCTCGGGGAAGATCGCGGTTACCGGGCACTCCGGCTCGCAGGCACCGCAGTCGATGCACTCGTCCGGATGGATGTAGAGCATGTCCTCGCCCTCGTAAATGCAATCCACGGGGCACACGTCCACACACGATCGATCCTTCACGCCGACGCAGGGCTCGGCGATGATATAGGTCATTGGTACTGCCCTCAGGAAAGGGGTGTTTGGGAATATGGCGTGGAGGGCGGTTGGGAGCCAGGGGGCGGTAGGGCGGTGGGGCGGTACGGCGGTAGGGCGGTAGGGCGGTATTAGGCGGTAGCGGGCGGTAAGCGGTGCGGAATGCAAAGGAAACCCGGGACACCCCGCCCCATGTCAAGCACCGGCCACCGCCCCGCTGCCCCGCCTACCATTGGCACTTTGCCATCTCCCCCTACAGATTGCGTGGCGACACCGTCACCAGGAATCTTCCGACCCACGGTCCCATGCGATCCTTTTTCTCTCGTGCCAGTACCCTCGCGGCAATCCTGTTCGGATTGGTCGGCGGCATCGGCATCTACACGTTCATGTATGCCAACGGCGTCGCCTACCTGAAGGACGACCCCAGGGCGTGCGCCAATTGCCACATCATGTGGGACGAGTACGATGGCTGGACCAAGGGCAGCCACAAGGCGGTGGCCACCTGCAACGACTGCCACGCGCCACACAGCTCGCTTCCCGCCAAGTTGTTCGTCAAGGGCCTGAACGGCTGGAACCACTCCGTGGCGTTCACCACCGGCCGGTTTCCCGACCCCATTCGCATCACCAGCATGAACCGCCGGGTTACCGAGTCGGCCTGCCGCTATTGTCATGACGAGCTGACACACGCCATCGATCCGGCGCCGGCGGGACGGGGGCGGCTGGAGTGCATCAGGTGCCATAGTACGGTAGGGCATGAATAGGCGGGGACGATGACAGCGAGGACAGCGAGGGCAGCGGGGATGACAGCGAGGGCAGCGAGGGCAGCGGGGGCAGCGAGGGCAGTGTAATGGGATTGGGGAATTGATGAACCGTTTGTTGAGGGCTGAACATGACTAGTAGTGGCAAGGGGATTCGGCCCCTCACTGTTTGGCTGGCGGTGGGGGCGGGGGTGGCGGCTTTTGCGTTGATTGCGCTGCTGATGAATATCGCCGAGCGGCGGGAAGAGGCACGGACGCCGTTCTTTAGCGTGGTGGCTCTGACTGACACGATCGACGACCCAGCGGTGTGGGGGCAGAATTTTCCGCAGCAGTACGATAGCTATCTGCGAACGGTCGACATGGAGCGCACCCGGTTCGGCGGGAGCGAGTCGGTACCGCGCGATCCGTCGCCCGACGATCCCCGGCTGTTCACCGCCCGCAGCAACCTCGACCGGGTCCCCCAACTCAAGCGGATGTGGGCCGGCTACTCGTTCTCGGTCGACTATCGCGAGAAGCGGGGCCACGCCTACATGCTGGACGATCAGACGTTCACCCAACGCCAGGTCGTGGTCCAGCAACCGGGTACCTGCATCAATTGCCACGGCTCCACCTACCGGCCCATGAGAGCGCTGGGCGATGGCGACGTGACGGCCGGCTTCGTAGCGCTCAACCAGATGACCTACCAGGAAGCCCGCACCCACGTGACCGGGCCGATCAGTTGCCTCGATTGTCACGATCCCACAACGATGCAGCTGCGCATTAGCCGCCCCGCATTCATCGAGGGTATAGCCGCCTACCAGGCCTCACTCGGCGTAGCCGACTACGACGTCAACACCATGGCCACCCGACAGGAGATGCGCAGTTACATCTGCGCCCAGTGCCATGTCGAGTACTACTTCAGCAAACCGGACAAGCGCCTGGTGTTTCCCTGGGCGCGCGGCCTGTCGGTGGACAGCGTCCTCGCCTATTACGAGGCAATGGGTTTCGTGGATTGGACCCACGGCGAGACCGGCGCACCGATGCTCAAGGCGCAACACCCGGAGTTCGAAACGTGGTCCAACGGTATCCACGGCCGCGCCGGCGTAGCGTGTGCCGACTGCCACATGCCCTACGAGCGCGTCGGGGCCATGAAGGTCAGCGACCACCACGTGCGCAGCCCGCTGCTCAACATCAACAAGGCGTGCCAGACGTGTCACAAGGTCGACGCCGAGGAACTGCTGGATCGCGCCGAGTCCATCCAGGCGACGACCGACCGGCTGTCACACGTGGCGTTGGATGCGCTGGTCGACTTGATCGACGACATCGTCGCGGCCCAAGCCGCCGGCCGCAGCCAGGCCGACCTGGCGGACGCCCTCGGCTATCAACGAAAGGCGAGCTTCCTGGTGGACTTCGTAGAGTCCGAAAACTCCCAGGGCTTCCACGCCGACCAGGAAGCCGCCAGGATTTTGGCCGAGTCGATCAACTACTCGAGGCTGGGGCAAGTCGCGGTAAGGCGGTAGGGCGGTAGGGCGGTAGGGCGGTAGGGCGGTAAACTATAATGTGTGCGGGGTGACTGTACGGGCGGTATTGGGCGCCTCACCGTGAAACCGAAAATATGTGCAGTCCCGTCTGCATATCGCTGACGTACACGTGCCCCGAAGGTGCGAAGGGATACACGCCAAAGGCGCCGAGCCAGCTTTCTCCGCTGAGAACAGAGGTATCGTGCTCGAATGCCAGGGCCGGCTGGGCGGGATCGGTCACGTCGTACACGCGGAACCCGGCGGTATAGTAGGACATGAACGCCAAGTCGCCGACGATGGCCACGTTGTGCACCGTGGACTGGAGATCGTTGATCGATGAGACCAGCACCGGATCGTCGACCTGAGAGATATCCCAGATAGTGACGTCGGCCGTGCTGCCCTTGGCGAGTTCGTCGGTCATTAAGAGAAACCGGCCGTCGCTCGTGGGCCAGCCGCTGTGATAGTAATTGATAGCCGGGTGGGCCAATTGGCCCAGTAGCCGAGGCCGGGCACGCTCCCTGATGTCGTAGATGCTGGTACCGTCTCCGTGGAAGTCGTACAACCGGTCACCCACCACCGTGGCGTCGTGGCCGGGTACACCGTTGGTCGACCAGATCAACCGCGGCCGCAGCGGATCACCATTGAGATCAAAAACTCTGAGCCCGGGTCCCTCCAAGTACATGAAGCCTCGGGCGCCGATGGTGACATTGTGCGACGACGGAAACGCGCCCACCACGGCGGGTGCGGTCGGATCGCTCAAATCCACGATGCGCCCGAGGTTGGCGCCGCCATCTCCCCTACCGGTAACCGTATAGACAAACCGCCCCCAGGTCTTGAAATCGAACGAGGGAACCTGAATCTTGGCCGCCAGCGCCGGAGCAGCCGGGTCGGTCGCGTCGACTACATAAATCGTATCACCACTCAAGGCGCCGATGAGCGCGTATTCCCGACCGCTGGAGTTGTCGGTGTAACCCCAGACGTCGGAGTACGCGACCTGCCCGGCACCCGGATCGATTTCGCTCAGGTGAGCGATCTGCAGTGCGCCCGGCCCCGGGGCCGTCGGCTCACCCTGGCACCCGAGGACGCCACCGAGCAGCACGGCCAGGGGAATGCCAAAGACGCGCGATGCGATTGCGGTCGAATGATCTATCATATTGTGAGTAGTGCACTTACCTACCACAGCAGCTCGCTCCCGTATGGTGCGTCGCGCCATAATTCGAAGAGGTATCATAAACGATCGCTGTCCCGCAGTAGAAGGAGACGGCCCACAGCTTATCCTTGGTGACGACCTCGAAGTCCCCCACCACACTCGATAACTAGGGGTGCGCAATGCGCAGGATGTGTTTGACCGCCTGACCGCCCGACCGCCTGTCCGCCTGTCCCCATTGCTCTCCAACAACCCCTGCGCACTCCCCGAAACCCCCCTTA
>CAJVYZ010000179.1 GCA_913009915.1 uncultured Gemmatimonadota bacterium
GTGATGCATAGGTAAACAGACAGCGCCGGCTGGTCGTGGTGTGTCTTGTGCATGTTGCCGTTCTGAGCCTACGGTTTACACTTTTTTTTTTTTTTTTAATGATACGGCGACCACCGAGATCTACACTCTTTCCCTACACGCCGCTCTTCCGATCTCGAATTCGATCACATTGGCGAACAGCAGACCCTCGTCCATCGTCTGTAGCCCCTCGCGTACCAAGGCATATGCCTCAGCATTGGTCGGCGTGTGCACGCTGGTGATTCCGCGGCCCGCGAACAGATCGTCCACCTTGCCCACACCCACGCGGGGGATGCCGCGTTCCTCGAGCCTGTCCAGCAACGTGTCGCTCGAGGGGGCCAGACTGAAATCCTTACGCCCCGAGGTACGGACCCATTTCCCGTCCGAACCGCGGAACGGCCGGGCGATGACCCGAGCGACGTCCCACGGCGACACGGTAAGTTCACGGGCGATCGCACACGCCCGGTACAACTCCTCCAGCGGTACGATGTCTTCGTGTGCCGCCACCTGGAATACGCTGTCGGCCGAGGTGTAGACGATCCAATTGCCCGTGGCCACATGGGCCGCAGCAAACTCGTTGAGTAGGGCCGTTCCGGAGCCGGCAACGTTGGCCAGGACGCCGCGGCCCGTCCGCCGGGCAAACTCGTCGACTAGGGCACTGGGAAAACCGTTCGGGAACGTGGGAAACGGCCGGTCGAGAAGTACCCCACAGATCTCCCAATGCCCCGCGATACTGTCCTTGCCGGCACTGGCCGGCTGGCATCGTCCGGTAGCCGCCTGGCGCGGCGACGGGCGCCCGATTCCGGCGAAGTCCCCGCAATACCCCAGGCCGAGTGCCTCCAGGTTCGGCAATGTCAGGCCCCCCACCTCACGGGCAACGTTGCCCAGTGAATTGCTCCCGTCATCGCCGTAGGCCGACGTGTCATGCGCCGGCCCGACTCCCATGCCATCGAGCACGATGATCGCGGCGCGCCTCACGCCTGACCGTCGTCGGAGGCCTTTTCGGCCTGGCCCTGCTGGACGAAGCGAAATCGAAGGGCAACCAGGGTCTCGTTCAGCAATTGGACTTCGTCCGCTTCGAGATTCCCCTTCGTCTTCTCCTCCAACATGCCTAGAGTGTCGATGAGAGTCTGAGCCACCTGACGGGCATCGCCTGCACCGTGTTCGGCCGCACCGGGAGGGAGGGTTCCCTCGAGCGCCGTGTCGGCCTGGTGGGCCAGGCCAAGAACGATGGAAGCGAAGTGCGGATTCATGTCGTTCTCCCGTAACGGCGTTGCACGCGGACACCCAGGCCGGTCAACAGTTCATATGCAATGGTGCCAGCTGCAGCTGCCTGGTGGTCGAGTGAAACCAGGCCTCCGAACACGGTGGCCACCTTTCCCAGGCACAGCGGCCCGGGCGTGGCTACCATGGTCATGTCCATCGTCACTCGCCCCACGATGGGGACGATCCGGCCATCTACCTCCACAGTGCCCCGGCCGCTCAGCGAGCGCGGGAGGCCGTCGGCGTATCCCACTGCCAGCGTTGCCACCGTGATCGGCTCGGGTGCCGTCCAGCCAGCGTCGTAGCTCACCGTGTCGCCCGCATCTACCCGGCGCACCGCCACCACGCGTGCCCGCAACTTCACCACCACCTCGGGGACGTGGCCGGGGACCGCACCACCGTAGAGAAAGATGCCCGGGCGGACGAGATCACCGGCAAACCGCGTCCCCCGCATCGCCGCGGCGCTGTTGGCGGCATGGACCAGACTCGGCCGTTGCGGGAGTCGGCCCAACACCACTTCGAACCTGCTCCACTGGAGGCCGCACGCGTCCGGGTCGTGCCCGGAATGGAAGTGGGTGAAGGCCCCCTCGAAGGAAGGTCGTTTCGCCACGTTCCCCAACAGCTCGAGCGCCTCGGCGTCATCCCAGCGGAACCCTGACCGCGCCATTCCCGTGTCGATTTCCACGTGAAAGGGCTGGTCGGTGGCGCGGGTCCAGGCCTCGAGGCCATCCGGATCACCGATGACCGGCCGGAGCCCGTGGGCCTGGCATGGGTCGATCTCGTGGCTCTGCATGGGGGTGAAGACCACAATCGGCCGGCGGATGCCGGCCGAGCGGAGGGTGGCGCCTTCTTCCACCGTGGCAACTCCGTAGCCCCAGGGGTCGAGCGCCTCGAGCGCCTCGACCACCGGGACGGCCCCAAGGCCGTACCCGTCAGCCTTTACCATTGGCAGCAACCGGGCCCCGGAAACGGCGGCCACGGTCCGCGCATTGGCGGCCAGTGCGGCCAGATCGATGTCGGCCCAAGCCCGGTCTGCAGGCGGAGTTGACGTGCTCACGAGACGGCGCGTATGATACCGGAGGAGGAGACTAAATGCAAACAGATTCAGCGCTTGGACGCGCTGTGGCACTGGTCCGGGACCTGCGAGAGCGCTGCCCCTGGGACCGGGCCCAGACCAGGGACACCCTGCGCCCGTACCTGGTCGAGGAGACCCTCGAACTCGATGAGGCGCTCGGCGGTGGCGACCCCGCCGCCATCCGGGGAGAGCTGGCCGACCTGCTGCTCAACATCGCTTTCCAGTTGGTCATTGCCGAGGACCTAGGCGAGTTCACCGCCGACGACGTGGCTACCACGCTGGAACGGAAGATGTACCGGCGCCATCCCCATCTCTTCGATCTGGGCCCTCCGGAATCGTGGGAGAAATCCAAGGCCAAGGAGCAGGCCGGAGGCATGCTCGCCGGGCTCCCGCCAACGCTGTCCCCGCTTCTCATGGCGCAACGACTTCAGGAGCGGGCGGCGGCCATCGGATTCGACTGGCCTGATGCCGAGGGTCCCCTGGAAAAGGTCCGGGAAGAAACCAGTGAGGTGGCAGCTGAACTGGAGGGGGGCTCACGGCAGGAAGCTCTCACGGCGGAAGTCGGTGACCTCCTGTTCGCCGTCGTCAACCTGGCCCGCAAGGCGGGAGTGCCACCGACGACCGCTCTCGATCACGCCAACCGCAAGTTCCGGCGCCGGTTCGAGACCGTGGAAACGATGGCGCAGACCAGGGGGCTCGATCTGCACGACGCCGGCCTCGACGAACTCGACGCCATTTGGGACGAGGTCAAAGCACTGGAAGAGGCTAGCGAACCACCCTACGGATAGAGCCGGTGGATCTGCCGGGGGAAAGCAATCGACTCTCTGATATGGGGCATCCCGCAGATCCATGCCACGAAACGCTCTATCCCCAGACCAAAGCCGGCATGTACGAAGGTCCCGTAACGGCGCAGGTCGAGGTACCATCGGTAGGACTCGGGGTCGAGGCCCTGAGCGTTGATGCGCTCGAGAAGCGTGTCGTAGTCGTCCTCGCGCTGCGATCCGCCGATGATCTCGCCGTACCCCTCGGGCGCCAGCATGTCGTTGCACAGCACCGTGCGGGGATCCTCGGGGTTGACCTTCATGTAGAAGGCCTTGATGCCTTTGGGGTAGTTGTAGACCATCACCGGGCGGTCGTACTGCTGGGCCAGCAGGGTTTCGTCGTCGCCACCGAGATCGCGGCCCCACTCGATGTCGGACCCCAGCCCTCGGAGCAGCTCGACGGCCTCGGTGTACGACACCCGTGGAAACGGCAGGTCGACGGCTCTCAGCGGCTCGAGGTTGCGTTCGAGTTGCTCGAGTTCTTCCCGGCATCGTTCCAGCACTCGTTTGACGACGTCGGTGACCATCTCCTCCTGCAGCCGCATGTTGTCGTCGGAGTCGTTGAAGGCCACCTCGGGCTCGAGCATCCAGAATTCGGTCAAGTGCCTGCGGGTCTTGGATTTCTCAGCCCGGAAAGTGGGCCCGAAGCAATATATTTTGCCGAGCGCCGCGGCGGCGGCTTCACCATAGAGTTGTCCCGTCTGAGCGAGATACGCCTGACCCAGATCGAAGTACTCGGTAGCAAACAGATTGCCGGCTTCCTCGCCGATGGCGCCGGTCAGGATGGGCGTGTCCACCAGCACGAAGTCGTGGTCGTAAAAGAAGTCCCGCAGTGCTTGGACCACCTCGTGGCGCACCTTGGCGATGGCGACCTGACGCCTATTTCTGAGCCACAGGTGTCTATTTTGGAACAGGAAAGTCGTCCCATGTTCTTTAGGGGTGAGGGGGTAGTCCTCGCTGGTCCCCAGGACGGTCAGTCCGGTCGCCGTCAGTTCGTAGCCGCCAGGGGCGCGATCGTCCGGCCTGACGACCCCGGTGACCTCCACCGAGGTCTCCTGGGTCAGGGACTGGAACCGCTCCCAGACCTCTTGGGGTACGTCCTTCTTGAGGAAAACGGCCTGGACCTCACCGGATCCGTCCCGCTGAACCAGGAAGGCAATCTTGCCACTCGACCGGGTCGTGACGACCCAGCCACGGATTACGACCGTTTGCTGCGAATGGGAGCCCAGATCTTTGATGCGGACGACTGTCATCGGTAGCCTATGCTAAGACGGGTATTGCCAGCAGGCGCGTGGAGTGTAGCGGCCCTCGCGAGCCTCGTCAACGCTGGCTGCTTCGCCACCCGCGTCCCCCCCCCGCCGGTACCGGAGCAGGAGGGGTCCCTGCCACTGGAATTGGCGTGGGAGGACAAGTTCGGCAGTGGCTTCAGCGGCAGCGTAGTGGTGACCGACTCCGTCATCTACGCCGGGGCACTCGACCGGAGGGTCTACGCGATCGAGATCACCACGGGGAGAAAGTTATGGAACAAACGGCTGCCCGGAGCCCTGGTCGGTGGCGTGGCCTACGCGGGTGACACCCTGTTTCTTGGCTCGGACCGGCCGGGAGGCAGCATCCGGGCGGTGAGTAGCCCCGAGGGGAAGGAAATCTGGCAAGAACGGACCGACCGAATTTCCGTGCCGCTGCTGGTGACGGACGGGAAGGTCATTGCCCATGGCAACCGCGGGGTGTTGTTCGCCCTCAGAACGTGGGACGGTGCGTTCGAGTGGCAGCGAGACCTCGGCGTAGCCTTGGCGGCACCGGTCCACGGGGAAGATGGCAACCTGGTGGCCACCACGCTCGACACCATCTACCGCATCTCCCTGGCAGACGGACGAGTGGTACAGCGGATGAGCGCTCCCGGATCAGTAACCTCCAATTGGGCCGAAACGGGCTCCTTTCTGATAGCCGGTACCACGTCGGGGACCGTCTTCAAGATGGACCGGCGCGACCTGAACATCGTATGGCAGGTGCGCGTTGGGTCCGAGGTACTCGTCTCCCCCGTCGTGAGCGGCGACACGGTATTCGTGGTGACGCGTCCGGGGAACGTGTACCGAATCGACCCCGATCCCATGCCGGAGGCCACCCTGATAGCCGAACTCGAGTGGCCGGTCACCGCCCCGCTATCGCGCTTCGACCGGTGGTTGCTCCTGGGCGGCGCGGACGGCGTCATCCGGGCCCTGGAAATCGATGGCACCGAAGCCTGGCGGCTGGCGTTGTGGCGCCCGATCGCCGTGGCCCCCATCATCATGCCGGACGGTTTCCTCGCCTTTGGGGGAATTGGGGACATCCACCGGCTGGTCAGTCAGTGACGAGGGTTGTCCTGCTGCTCCTGCTGCTTCTGGGCTTGCCGGGGCAACTTGGCGCCCAGGAGATCTCCCCCTGGATCAAGTACGGCAAATGGGGCCTGCTGGTGGTGACGGTCGGCTTTAATCTGGCGTCTTCGGAAGCCAACGAGCGGGCCAACCAGTCCTTCGACGCCTTGACTGACCGGTGCCTCAGCGATCCCCAGCTGTGCACCGTGGACGACTCGGGCGTTTACCACGACCCGACAAGCGAGGAGCTGTTCCAGCGGACCTCGCGGCTGGACACGTCCTCACGCCGGTTCCTGATCGCCGGCCAGGCGGCCCTCCTCGGCGCCGCGGCCATGTTCATCTACGAATTCACTCGCCCGCCCGGTGTCCCAGACGACAACATCCCCTTCGCTCCCCTGGTGCAGGACATGGGCGACGCGGTGGGAGTGGGAATCGAAGTCAACTTCTGAGCTAGCCGACGCGGAATAACTCGGCCGCCCGTGGGTACCGGCGCACCGCCCGCTCCCGGAGACCCTGATGCCGGGCCGCGGTGAGGCCGGGATCTTTTTCTATCAGGCCGCGCGCTTCCTGGCGCGCACGTTCCAACAACTCGGCGTCCTCCGGCAACTTCGCATGGCGCAGGACGAATCCTCCCGATTGGCGAGCACCGATCAAGTCGCCCATTCCCCGCTCTGCCAGATCCAGCTCGGCGATCCGGAATCCGTCGGTGATGCGCGCAAAGCTCTCCAGCCTAGGCGGCACGGTACCGTCTACCATGAGGATGCACACGCTATCGTCACCACCTCGTC